>JAXJTA010000270.1:0-3552 GCA_036309825.1 Eubacterium sp.
CCCTCGTAGCAGGACCAGGTCAGCTCGTACGGGGCTTTCAGTTCCAGACCGATCTTCACAACCTCCGCCTTGGAAATGTTGACGAACGGAGCCTCGATCTTCAGCTGGTGGCCGGAGCCCTCCCAGATCGCCTCGCTCATCGCTTTGTTGAAGACCGGTGAGCAGTCCGGGTAGGCAAAGCCCGCCGCGTCATCCGCGTGCGCGCCATAGTAGATCACGCCACAGTCACGGCTTAACGCCATGCTTGCCGCAGCGGAAAGGAACAGGCCGTTCCGGAACGGCACGTATGTGCTGACCGGCTTCTCGCCGCCGTTTTCCGCAATCTGCTCCGCGTAGCTCTCCTCCGGGATCTCGTCCGTGGACTGCTGCAGGAGCGAACAGTTGCTGTATTGGAAGATCACGCTCAGATCGAGAAACATCTGCTCGATGCCGTAGTATTCGGCAACGGCTTTCGCCGCCCGGATCTCCTTGTCGTGCTTCTGTCCGTAGGAAACGGACAGCGCGATCACATTCTCCTTACCGTATTTGTCAATTGCCAGTGCAAGTGCCGTCGTGGAATCCACGCCGCCGCTCGATAATACCATTGCTTTCATTCTCTTCACCCTTAGTCCTTACGATTATTATTCAGCCGGTGAACAGGCAGCTCATGCGCCCGTCACCCTCTTATTTCAGATACAGCTGCATCGCTGCGTCCGTCTTGAAGCGGCCGCGAAGCTCTGCAGTAAACGTTTTTGCATTATTCTTCTTGATGCCGCGGGCACTGACGCAGCTGTGATAGCCCTCCAGCGTCACCGCCACATCAGCGCTTCCGGTGATCTCCGAAATGATATCGGCGATGTCCTTGCCGATGCGCTCCTGCACCTGCAGGCGGCGTCCGACCATATCACAGACGCGCGCGATCTTCGACAGGCCGATGACCTTGCCGTTCGGCACATACGCAACGGTTGCCTTCATGTCGTACATCAGCGCCATGTGGTGCTCGCAATAGGAGAAGAGGTCGATGTCCTTCATGACTACAACTTCGCTGCTGTCCGCATCCGTCACATCCTCCTCAAAGGTCTTGTCGAACATCTCGGCGATCTCCGCGTTGGTATAGTTCATGCCGGAAAAAACTTCGTTATACATTTTTGCCACCCGCTTCGGCGTGTCGATCAATCCTTCACGTTCCGGGTCATCGCCGAGCGCGATAATGATCCCGCGGATATGTTCTTCAATAGCTTTTGTATCGATCATCTCATACACCTCTCTTTTCCGGATCCCAGATCACCTTGTGCATCTGGATCTGCAGCCGGACATCGTTCATCTTGTGTTCGATCATATACTCCACGATATCCACCGGTTCGATCGAACCGAAGACCGGACTGATATAGACATGGCAGCGATTTGCCAGATCGTATTTCCGGATGATCTCCGACGCGCGGTCAAGATCCTCGCGGGTTCCCGCCACGAACTTCACGGTATCCTCTGCCGTAACTGCCTCATAATTGGAAAAAACCATGCCTTCCTCGCAGCCGCTTGACGGCAGCTTGTAGTCCAGCGTGAAGGACGGCCTGTCCTCGCCGCAGAACGGTGTGATATCCACCGCCCCGTTGGTCTCGATCTCCACGCGGCAGGAAGTGCGCTCCTTCAATTCGTGGAGCAGCTCCGGCATTTCCGGCTGCAGAAGCGGTTCGCCGCCCGTCAGCGTTACATTTGTCACGCCCGTTTCCAGGATCGCGTCCACGATCCCGGCCGGTGTCATCTCGGTAAAATCGCAGCCCGGCTCATTGGCCCACATCGTATCACAATAAGAACAGCGGAGGTTGCAGCCCTTGAACCGGACAAAAACGGCAAGTTCTCCGGCTCTCGTCCCCTCCCCGTTGATACTGACAAATTTCTCTACTACTTTCATCTAATCCCCTTATCCCTGCAAACGCCGATTCCGGCCGCCGCACATCGATCGTTGCGCTTCGGTCGTTACGCCTCATAGATCGCGCAGTTGTTCGGTGTCTCGTAGACTTCTACCCGATGGATCGGGTAGCCTTCCGCGCCCAGCTTGTCAAAAACATAGTGCGCAAAGTTCTCCGCGGTCGGCCGGAAATCCAGCTCATTGATCGCGAAATTTTCCTCACGAAGGGCTTCCAGCGTTTTTGCCTTCAGGCTTCCCGTCTCGATGATCAGGCTGTGATCCAGTGAGTCGCAGAGTGCCTTCAGCGCCTTCTTCAGATCGCCGAAATCCACCACCATTCCGCGGTTCTGTGCATCGGCGCGGAGCGTCTCGCTCTGGATCTCGACAACGACTCTCCATCTGTGCCCGTGAATGTTGCGGCATTTTCCCTCGTAGTCCGCCAGGAAATGCGCTGCGTCAAAGCTTGCTTCTGTCTTCAGATAATACATAAGTTCTCCCCTGCAATGCTCAATAAATAAAAAAGAGCCCCGCGATTTTGCAAACGCAGGACTCCGGTGTTTTTCTTATACGAAAATATCCCGCTTATCCTTGTGCATTGCTGCCGGATAATCGGGTCACTAGTCCTGGTTTTGTTTATAGACAGGATGGTACAAACGAACTGTCTTTTTCGGTTGTAATTAATCGTAAATACACGATTTCAGCTGTAATCATACGAGGATTACAGCTGAAAGTCAAGAAATTGCTTATATTATTTTTTTCATTTTGTCTTCGAAGTGCTCTCTGGCAAATTCCATGTCCTGTACGACCTCGAGCGCGCCGAGATAACTGCCGTCACGATCGCGGACCGCCATGTAATTCACCCATGTCTCACGGCCGTTTTTTTCCATCCAGACCGGCACATTATCCAGGCTTCCGTCCTTAAATCCATCGAGGATCCCGCGGACCATCGGTTCGATCTTCGGCGGATGGCAGGAAAAAACTTCGCGGTCAAGCGCCATATCCGGACGCTTGAAGACCTTCGGTCCTTCATTGAAGAACCGGTTGATATTTTGATCATCAATGAAGCTGATCTCCATCGGGATCGTGTTTAAAAGAGCGATCAGCTGCGCCAGGTTCATGTGGCCGCCCGGCATGCGGATCTCACCGTCTGCGGGTAGACCGGACGGAAGCGCGTTTGCCGCTGTACCGGCTGTACCGGCTGCCCAGGCGTTGCCCGATGCCGCACCGGAAAGATTCCTTCCCGCGTTTGCTTTCTCGGCTTCCTCCCAGTTCTCCTGTGCTGTACCGAGGACCTCATCGTAATCCTTTGCGCCGCGATACACGCCGTACCAGTCTTCCTGCGTAAAATATACGGCTGTGATCGGGAAGAGGATATTCTGCTCCTTGTAGATCATCTCTTCGGCGCGAGTCAGGTTCTTTCCCAATTCCTCGTACCAGGCATCATCACGATTTTTCTCTTTGGCGAGCTTTCGGAAGGTGTCGCGGATCTCGTCATCGACGGTCCACATGACCTCGGACGGACCGGTCACACCGTACCGTGCCTTCAGATGCGGATAGAGCAGATCGCCTTTCTTCGCGTAATGGGTCGCGATCTGATGAAGCTGCAGAAGCGTGTCGTAATTCATGTTTTTCTCGCGCACCCTCTTCTGCGCCGCCTCCAGCAG
>JAXJTA010000271.1:0-2993 GCA_036309825.1 Eubacterium sp.
AGATCAAAGAGATCGAGGACGCGGCGCTTCAGAGCGGTGAGGAAGAGGAGCTGGAGAAAAATTACCGCCTCATGTCGAACAGCCGCAAGATCGCGGAGGTCCTGGGCGAGGTGCATCGCCTGACCGGCTACGAAGACGGCGCAGGCGATCTGGTCGGACGCGCGTCCAGGGAGATCCTGCAGGTCTCCGATCTGGATGAGTCGCTCGGCGGGATGGCGGCATCCCTTGCCGATATCGACGGTCTTCTCAACGACTTCAATCGTGAGGCAGCGGATTTTCTCGACAGCTTCAGTTTTTCCGAGGAGGAGTTCTATGAGACGGAGAAGCGGCTCGATCTGATCAATACCTTGAAAGCGAAGTACGGAAGAACGACCGAGGATGTTCTGGCCTACCTGGAGGAACAGAAGGCCAAGCTGGAGGCGCTCGATCACTTTGACGAGCAGAAGGCACTGGTAGAGACCCGTTTCAGGGAAGCGGAAGAGGCGCTGGAGAAGGCCTCGGAGAAGCTTTCGGCAAAGAGAAGAGCGGCAGCGGAGGATCTTTCCACACAGATCATCGAGGGCCTGAAGGAACTGAATTTCCTTTCCGTCGATTTCACGATCGCCTTTGAGCGGACGAGTCAGTACAATAAAAACGGCTTCGATGCGATCGAGTTCCTGATCTCCACGAATCCGGGTGAGAGCGTAAAGCCGCTCTCCAAGGTCGTATCGGGCGGCGAACTTTCCCGTATCATGCTGGCGATCAAGACCATTCTGGCGGACCGCGATGAGACGGAGACACTGATCTTCGATGAGATAGATACGGGTATCAGCGGCCGCACGGCACAGAAGGTATCGGAGAAGATGGCGCGCATCGGGCACGGGCATCAGGTGCTCTGCATCACGCATCTGGCGCAGATCGCGGCGATGGCCGACCGCCACTTCGTGATCAGCAAGCAGGTGGAAAACGGAAGCACGACATCGAGGATCCATCCGCTGAAGGAAGAGGAATCGGTCGAGGAACTGGCTAGGATCCTCGGCGGCGCGGAGATCACGGATGCCGTCGTCGGCAACGCGAAGGAGATGAAGCAGCTCGCGGAGAAGAAGAAAAGCGCGCTGTGAAGAGCTGACCCACGAAATGTATAATTGAAGATGTATGCGCAACTGTCAGGGATGCTTTCGCTCTGATCTCCGTTCCACTCCGGTCGGCGCTAAACGGACATCCACTGGATGCCCAGCGCCGCCTCGCAGCGGTACATAAGGCACCACAATACGGTGCCTAAGTACCGGCGGGCTCACAAGCCCTGCCAGTTTGCGCATACATCTTCATTTTACTGCTGGCGTCTCAGCTCTTTTTTTTATGCCCTCTTTTCTTCTTAGTGTTGCGTTTTTTCTGGGGATTTCTTCTATTTAGATATGCCGGCTAAACAGAAGATTCTTATTAAGAAATGAAAAAATCATGAAATCCAGGAAAGAGGTTGACATTATTATTTGTTAGTGATAAATTATGAATCGTAGATATTAGCACTCTACAAAAATGAGTGCTAACAGAAAAAGAAAGGAGCCCGCATGGAACTGGATGAACGAAAAAAGATAATTCTGAAAGCAATCATTCAAAATTATCTCGACACCGGCGAACCGGTCGGGTCCCGGACGATTTCAAAATACACCGACCTGAATTTAAGTTCCGCGACGATCCGCAACGAGATGTCGGATCTGGAGGAGATGGGATATATCATCCAGCCGCATACTTCGGCGGGACGTATTCCTTCCGATAAAGGCTACCGCCTCTACGTCAACGAACTGATCCGCAGCAAGGATAAGGAAGTGGCGGATGTCAAGGCCCTGATGATCCAGAAAACGGATCGACTGGAAAAGGTAATGAAGCAGGTCGTACAGGTTCTCGCGCAGAACACGAATTACGCGACGATGATCGCGGGTCCGTCCTACCACCAGAACCGCCTGAAATTCATTCAGCTCTCCAAAGTGAGCGAAGATCAGCTGCTGGCCGTTATCGTAGCCGAGGGCAACATGGTGAAGAACCAGATGATCCAGCTGGCGGAGCCGATCGATGAGGAAAATCTGCTGAAGCTCAATCTTCTGCTGAACTCCTCGCTGAACGGCAAGGCGATCGGAGAGATCAATCTGGATATGATCACCCGCATGAAGCAGCAGGCGGGTATCCACGGCGAAGTCGTTGCGGGCGTTGTCGACGCGGTAGCGGAGGCGATCCAGCCGGACGAGGAAGATGTGCCGATCTACACCAGCGGCGCCACCAATATTTTCGATTACCCGGAGCTGGCGGATTCGCAGAAAGCGAAGGAATTCATCAGTGCCTTTGAAGATAAGAAGGAACTGGCGGAACTTATCCGCGAGGCCGAAGAGGATACGGAGGAAACGGGAATTACCGCTTATATCGGCAACGAATCCCCGATCCAGAATATGAAGGACTGTTCCGTAGTCACTGCCCGCTATGACCTGGGCAACGGCATGAAGGGAACGGTGGCCATCGTCGGACCGAGACGAATGGATTACGAGAACGTCGTTGAAAACCTGAAGACGCTGAAGGCAACGATGAACGGACTCTTCGGAGGCGGCAAACCGGTTCTGTCCGGACCGACAGCCGGAGAGAAGGAAGACGCAGGCAAAGACCTCACATAGCGGAACGGTGGTTTTTCCGATTCCGGAAACGAGGTTTTTCTCAATAAAACTTGCAGCAGAAAGGAAGTAATCGCGTGGCAGATACAGAAAAAACCACGGCTGAAAACACAGCGGAAGAGGTAACGAAGGAAGAGATGAGCGCCGAGGAAGCACAGGCAGCGGAGAATGCCGGGGCAGAAACGGGCGAAGAAGCTTCCGGAGAAGTTTCCGAAAAAACCGCGGCGGAGGAAGCGGAGCCGGTAGAAGGCGAAGTGGAAGAAAAATCCGCGGACGAAGCCGAAGAGCAGCCGAAGAAAAACAAAAAAGATAAAAAAGATGAAAAAATCGAGGAACTGACCGATCGTCTGCAGAGAC
>JAXJTA010000272.1:0-2278 GCA_036309825.1 Eubacterium sp.
GATGTTGACAACTCTCGTATCGACCTTTCTGGAGTAGGTCTGGCCGGATACCGGATAGCAGGCCTTGAAGCCCATCTTCTCCGCAATCATCGGATCGAGCTTGTCGCACTTTTCCTGATCGCCGTTGAACAGCTCGAGGAAGGATGCCTGCGTACCGGTCGTTCCCTTGGAGCCGAGAAGCTTTAGCGTGCTCTGCACGTACTCGAGATCCTCGAGGTCCATGACGAACTCGTTGAGCCAGAGCGTTGCTCTCTTGCCCAGTGTGGTCGGCTGTGCCGGCTGAAAATGCGTGAACGCCAGAGACGGCTGTGCCTTCTCCTTGTCCGCGAACCTGGACAGTTCGGCGATGACATTCACGAGCTTCTTCTGAATCAGCTTCAGAGCTTCGCTCATGATGATGATATCGGTGTTGTCACCTACATAGCAGGAGGTAGCGCCCAGATGAATGATGCCCTTTGCCTTCGGGCAGAGAACGCCGTATGCGTAGACATGAGACATAACATCATGGCGCACTTCTTTCTCACGAGCCTTTGCCACATCATAATTGATGTCGTAGATATGCTCCTTCATCTCATCGATCTGTTCCTGTGTAATCGGAAGACCGAGCTCCTTCTCCGTCTCGGCAAGGGCTACCCACAGTTTTCTCCAGGTACTGAACTTAAAGTCCTGGGAAAAAATGTACTGCATCTCCTTGCTCGCATATCTTTCGGATAAGGGACTTGAATAACGATCTGTCGTACTCATACTCTTCTGCTTCCTCCTGTATTATGAAAAAAACCTTTACGCAACAATAAAGCGTAACTACACCTGTCGGGCATAGTTACGCAGTTATTATAAAGCATAGCTTCTGTAAACGCAACGCTTAGCCATTATATCCGGCGAGGAATTTTCTCGTTCTTTCCTCCCTCGGATTCTCGATCACCTGCTTCGCGTCACCCTGTTCCACGATGTTTCCGCCGTCCATGAAGATCACGGTATCGGCCACATCTCTTGCGAAGGCCATTTCATGTGTCACGATAATCATCGTCGTGTGGTTGTCGGCCAGCTCGCGAATGACTTTCAGCACTTCTCCCGTCAGCTCCGGATCGAGAGCCGATGTCGGCTCATCAAAGCAGAGAATATCCGGGCTCAGCGCCAGCGCTCTTGCGATTGCCACACGCTGCTGCTGTCCGCCCGAAAGCTGGTGCGGGTAATTATCCGCCCGGTTCGAAAGGCCCATCATATTGAGAAGTTCAAGCCCCCGTTCCCGGATCTCGCCATTATCCTGTTTGTGCTGTTCCTTCAGCGCAAGCTTCGGCGCGAGCATGATATTTTCCAGCGCCGTGTACTGCGGAAACAGGTTAAAGGACTGAAAAACAAGGCCGAAATGCAGGCGTTTCCGGCGGATCTCCGCCTCGGAGAAGGTCTTCGGATCGGATCCGTCGAAGAGAATTTCGTCACGGACGGCGATCTTACCGGCATTCGGTGTCTCCAGGAAATTGAGACAACGCAGCAGCGTTGTCTTGCCGCTTCCGGACGACCCGATAATGGATATCGCCTGTCCCTCTTCCATGGAAAAACTGATATCCTTCAATACTTCCGTATTGCCGAAATTTTTCTTGAGATTTGTTACTTCCAGTAAAGACATCGTTACTCCCTCACGCGGCTCTTTTCCGCCGCTCTGTAATACTACTGTTCCGCCCGGAAGGAATCCGGCCAGAGGACCGTTTTTTTCTGTCCCTGTATTAACGGAAGTAGCTGAGTTTTTTCTCCAGACGGTTAAACAATACCGTCAGCAGTCCGCTGAAGATCAGATAGAAAGCGCCGGTATAGAATAGCGGCCAGATAATGCCGGCGCTCTTGATGAACGCCTGGCCGTTCCAGATGATCTCGTAAACGGCGATCACGCGGGCAAGGGATGTATCCTTGACCAGGGTAATGATCTCGTTGGACATCGGCGGTACGATCCGCTTGATGACCTGGAGAAGGACGACCTTGCGGAAGATCTGCCCCTTTGTCATACCGAGGACCTGCCCGGCCTCATACTGACCGACCGGAATCGACTGGATCCCGCCGCGGTAGATCTCCGCAAAATAGCAGGCGTAGTTGACCGCAAAGGCAACGAGGGCCGCAATAAAGCGCCCGCTGTCCGAGGAGCCCCAGACATTATTTCTGAGAAGGATTCCCGGCCCGTAATAGATGATCAGGAGCTGCAGAAGGAGCGGCGTTCCGCGAACGATCCAGATGATGAATTTCAGCGGATATTTGAGGATCGCCACCTTGCTCATCGTTCCGAGGC
>JAXJTA010000273.1:0-7965 GCA_036309825.1 Eubacterium sp.
ATCAGGTACTGCTCGAGCTGCTGTCCCGCTTTGCAGAAGCGGATGAGTTCACCGGGCAAAATCGCGAGCCGAAGACCTTCGATGCACCGGAAAGCAATAGGAGCAGCACCTTCCTTGTGCGCCGCATTGCGGAGGAGATCGTCCGTCCCGAACACAGCCGTGTGATCGGGCTGATCTCCGCGGACATGGACCGGCAGTCGGCGCTCTTTGCCAATGAGCGAAGCTACGGGCCGGCGTCTGACCTGAATATCCGGTCGATGCGCGAGGAATTCTCAGAAGCCCTTCACTCACAGGGCTATGAGGGGATCTACCCCGACTTTTACCGCATGGAAGCCGGCGACAAGGGGACGGTGCTTCGAAACTACCGCGCCTACGAGGAATATCCGTTCACGGTACTCGAAGACCCGGACTTTACGTTCCATATCGTGCTGTACTAGAAAAAAAACAGCACGATTCCGGGAAAAACCGAAATCGTGCTGTCCGAATATACTTTTTCCTTAGAATGCCGCTTTGTAAACTTCCAGAATCTGCTCTTCTGTAAGCGGAACATAGTTGTTTTTCAGCAGACGCTGCTGTGTCTCAATTACATTCTTTGCAAATACCGGAAGGTCTTCTTCCTTCACGCCGAAATTGCGAAGCGGCTCTTTCTTCAGCACTTTATCGAGCAGTGTATAGAGCGCATCCAGCGCTTCTTCCGGTGCCACACCGAGAATGCCGCCGAGAATCTCTTCAAGCTCGTTGATCTTACCAACCGGCTGAAGCTCTTTGTATTTCTTCATCGTATCAGCAAACATCAGCTGGTTAGACTGTCCGTGCGGGATATGATATACGCTGCCGAGCGGATAAGCCATCGCATGAACAGCCGCGCATCCGCCATAACCAAAGGCAAGTCCTGCCCAGTTGGAAGCACGGAGAAATTCTCCCTTGTACTCCTTCCATGCGTTCTGATCCTCTTTATCCACGGATTTTGCCCAGCAGGAAACGATCGTATCCATTGCCGCTTTGGAGAAAATTCTGGAAATGCTGCATGCATTCGGACTCAGGAAGGATTCAACCGCATGAACGAGCGCATCGATCGAAGAGGTTGCAAATACCTTATAAGGAAGCGTATCCAGCATATTGGTAATCATGGCAGCTACATCCGCGTACATCGCAGAGGAGACAAGTCCCATCTTCACGCCGCGGCTCACACGGTTAATAATAGAGATGTTTGTAACCTCAGAGCCTGTTCCGCAAGTTGTCGGAACAATGATCAGCGGATGCCGTTTTTCCAGAGATGCAACATTATCATAGAGATCATCAACCGTTTCCTCCGGTTTTGCCACAGCGACAACCTTCGCAATATCAATAATCGTACCGCCGCCGACAGCGATAATGCGGTCGAAGGTCTTCGTGCGCAGTTCCGCAAGAATATCGTTGATCATTCCGTCAGTCGGTTCGCCAAGTCCGTATTTTTCCTGAAACAGAGTCGGCACGCCGAGATTGAGTTCAGAAATAACCGGGTTGTAAATATATTCGTTGGTAAGAATCAGATCAGCCGGTCCTACATTGTTCTCTTTTGCAAAATCAGCAAATGTGTTGTACTCCTCAATTGCTGTAGAAATAGAAAAACCTTTCATCTTTTTTATGCCTCCTTATAGGTTGTATTGAATCGCTTCTCATACTCATCGATCAAAGTCTGCCGGAAATCCGGGTGTGTGATCTTGATCAGAGCCTCCGCACGCTCCTTCAGCGTCTTGCCTCTGAGCCTGGCAATACCGTACTCCGTTACTATATAGTCTACATCATAACGGGAAGTTGTAACAGGTGCTCCCGGATCCAGATTGGGAACAATCTTCGAAATCTTTCCATGTGCCGCGGTGGATCCCATCGCCATGATGGAAATACCATTCTTTGCCATCGATGCGCCGCGAACAAAATCAACCTGACCTCCAACGGCACTGATCTGCTTCGGTCCAACTGCCTCCGAGCAAACCTGGCCCATCATATCTACCTGAACACAGGAGTTGATGCAGACAATATTGTCATTCTGTGCGACGATCACAGGATTATTTACATAATCAACCGGTGCCATATAAACATCCGGGTTATGATTTGCGAAATCATACAGGCGTTTTGTTCCCATCAGGAAGGTAACGACCATTTTGCCTCTCTTCAAAGACTTGCGCGAGTTGTTGATAACGCCCGCTTCCACAAGATCCACAACGCCATCAGAGAACATTTCGGAATGAATACCAAGATCTTTTTTACCTTTCAGTTCCGCAAGAACCGCATCCGGGATCGCACCGATGCCGAGCTGCAGTGTATCGCCGTCATGAATAAGCTCCGCACAGTTTTTGCCGATAGCCTTCTCTACCTCACCGAGCTTCGCCGGCTTCAATTCGGGAAGCGGTGCATCATGCTCTACAAAGAAATCAATGTCCTCGACCGGGATAACAGTCTCGCCCTCAACCCAGGGCATTTCACTGTTGACTTGTGCGATGACAAGTTTCGCATTCTTAACGGCCGGAAGCGTATAATCACAGGATAAGATATTGAGTGCCTGTGTCGAAGAAAACAGAAAAAATACAAGAATAGAGGATAGAATTCATTATGACTAACATTGAAAAATATAATTCGGTTTTTAAAATTAATCTCGGTGTAAAGGACGAGGCGCTTCCTGAGCTCCGTTACCGCAAGACAGCGAAGTGGGACTCTATGGCCCACATGGATATCATCTCCGATTTGGAAGAAAAATTCCGCATTCGTTTTACCACAGTGGACATGCTTGCATTTGTATCTTACGAAAAAGGAAAAGAGATCATGGCAGGTTACGGAATAGATTTCGACGAATAACCTCCTGCTCTGAGGGATCAATGATGACTACACATTCACATTTTTTGTTTTCCCACCTTGAGGCAGACAGAACCGCCGATTTTCAAAAGAAACTTGCGGGGCTGTCTGCCTCTCATAAATTGAACTGCCCTTCTTACCGGACTCTCACGAAAGGTCTCGGTACGGATCTGCCTCTTCTTCCGGTCTCCGTATTTAAGGACGCAGACCTGTTCAGTGTGCCCGAAGAAGAGATCCGCCTGCAGCTTACTTCCTCCGGTACCTCCGGTCAGCGGCCATCCCGCATCTACCTGGATGGAAAAACATCCGCTGCCCAGCAAAAGGCATTGATCGACATTGCATCGGATTTTATCGGCAATGAGCGCCGCCCCATGCTGATCATAGACAGCTCCGATCTGTTTAAGAATCGCTCAAAATTCTCTGCCAGAGGAGCTGCCGTCCTTGGTTTCTCCGTTTTTTCCACGCATCGTTACTTCGCTCTCGATGAAAATATGAATCTGAATTATGACGGGATCCGATCATTTCTGGATGCGGTCAGACGGTATCGGGATGAACCGGACCCGCGAGGCGAACGATCCGCAGAGGCTGAAGCAGATCCACCGCTTCTCTTTGGCTTCACTTATATCGTATGGAAATATTTCTGTGAGGCGCTTGCTGCCTGTGATGAGCATTTCGATTTTTCCGATTGCTGTCTGATCCATGGCGGCGGTTGGAAAAAAATGCAGGATATTGCCGTATCCAATGAAACATTCAAGGCCCGTCTGAAAGATGTCTGTGCCCTGAAGAAAATCTACAATTACTACGGAATGGTCGAACAGACCGGAAGCATATTCATGGAATGTGAATGCGGACACCTGCACGTAAGTGAACTGTCCGATATCCATATCTTACGGCCGGAAGATTTTTCCGAATGTGAACCCGGTGAATACGGACTTATCGCGCTTTCGTCACTGCTTCCCGCTTCCTATCCGGGGCACCATATTCTTACGGAAGATCTCGGAACGATCACCGGTATTGATGACTGCCCCTGCGGCAGAAAAGGAAAAACCTTTCGCATTGCAGGGCGTGTCACGAAGGCTGAGATCCGCGGCTGCAGCGACACTCTGCAGGATGACCGTGCGGCAACAAAGGACCTGCCGGGAAGTACACGGACCATCGTTGAAGCTGGTACAATGCCGCCCGCAGCCGAAGCATCCCTGGAGGTCTTTTCACCGCTTGCCGTGTCTTTCCTGACAGCTCTCTCCGATGCAATTCGCTCCGATGTAAACAGGCGAAGCCATCCGGATGCGCTCGCCTTTGCATTCTGGTGCAGAAAATCCGCGCTTGAAGCTCTGAAAAAGCGATATGCCGGCCTGCTCCCGCATGGCGCAGGCAGCATGGCAGGTGCACACGGCAAAGGGCTTACTTTCCATCTTGCACCGTCCAACATGCCGGCCATGTTTGCCTATTCCTTTGCCGTTTCCCTGCTCGCCGGAAACCCGAATATCGTCCGCATTTCTGAAAAAGACGCACCGGAGACAGACTATCTGCTGGATAAGATCCGCACGATCATGGAGCGTCCTTCGTTCAGGCAGCTGAAAGCGATGAACGCCTTTCTTCGTTTTCCACATGATGACGCCTGCCTGCGGGAAATATTCCGGGATTGCAAGGTGCGCGTCCTCTGGGGCAGCAGCGAAACGATCGATCGCATTACCGCAATACCTGCCGGCCGCATGACCGGCACGGGCAATTCAGAGTGTACCGATATTATTTTTCCTTCTCGTACCTCGATCGCTGTTATTGACGCGCGGACTGTAAGCAGACTGCAGGAAGATGAACTCGAACTCCTTGCGGCGCGGTACTTCCGTGACACCTATGAAGCGGATCAAAACGCATGCTCAAGTCCGGTCACAAACTTCTGGGTATGCGGAGGTATCAACGCGGAGGAGGCCGCACTATCCAGATATCGCTTCTATTCCGCTCTTGCAAAAATTGCGGAAGGCTACACCGAAGATGCCTGGAGGGCAGTTGAAAAGTACCGGAGGCTCTGCCTCCTTTATCTGAATGACACGGAAGGCCGTTTTCTGCCGGCTGATCGTTGGAAAAACAATTTGTATTCCATTCCGGTACAGGTTCTTCCGGCGCGGCTTGGCGAACTCGAAGGAAAATTCGGCAGTTTTTACGATTATCAGATCAACGATCTTGAAGACCTGCTTCCGTGGATGAACGAAGATGTACAAACTGCTGTTGTGGAGGGAATCGATGCGGCTGCATTCCGCACGCTTCTGGATAAATCCGGTGCAAAGGGTGTCGATCGAATCGTCCCTATCGGGGACGCTTTGGTCTTTGACACAGTATGGGATCGAAAAGATCTGATCCGTCTGTTGTCCGTTTCCGAATAATTTACTTAGCTCCGGCAGATAGTGCCACAGCCGGTTGGGAAGTCTTGAAAGGAGGTTTTGCATATGCTTAAAGAAAATGTTAATTCCATCTGTTTCTATTCTGAAAATCCTCGGTTTGCGAACCGCACGATGATCGTCACAGATGAAGGGCGGACTTTCACCTACGCAGAAGTTGCGGATCTTGAAAACAGGATCTATGCCTCACTCCCGTCCCGCTCACTCGTCATCCAGCTATGCAAAAATCATCCCGCATCGATTGCCGGGTACCTCGGCGCATTACGAAAAGGTCATGTTCCGCTTCTTGTGGATGATGCCCTCTCCATAGACAAACTGCAAGGTCTCATCGAGGCTTACAAGCCCAATGCGCTGTTTGTGCCGCTGGAACAGAAGGCACAGATCCTCGCTGGACTCTCTCTATCCGGCATCTCTTCCGGAGAGCTCTCTCAGGAAGAGCATGAAGGCTATGTTCTCCTTCATCTGGCGGAAGAGGCGCCTTCCATGCATGCGGAACTCGCCCTTCTCCTGTCGACCTCCGGGAGCACCGGATCGCCGAAACTGATCCGCCTCAGCGCACGTAATCTGCAGGCAAACGCGGAATCGATCGCGGAATATCTGGAGATCAACGGATCTGAACGTCCGATCACAACTCTGCCGATGGAGTATACCTTTGGGCTCTCCGTTATCAACAGTCATGTTCTGAAGGGGGCAACACTCCTGCTCACGGACCGCACTTTTTTTGATCGGGAATTCTGGGATTTTTTCACCGCCGAAGAGGCAACGACCTTCTCCGGCGTGCTGTATTCCTTCCAGCTTCTGAAAAAACTTCATTTCGAGGATATGCAGCTTCCGTCGCTCCGTGTCATCACGCAGGCAGGCGGCAAGCTTCCTGCTGATCTACAGGAGTTCTATGGCCGGATCGCAGGGGAGAAGAACGTCCGTTTTTATATCATGTACGGACAGACCGAGGCGACTGCCCGCATGTCTTATCTGCCATGGACCGATGTAATTCGGAAAGCAGGCGGCATCGGCATTGCGATACCCGGCGGACGCTTCGAACTTCAAAATGTAAATCATGAGATCATCAACGAACCCGACGTGCCGGGCGAATTAATCTACTATGGTGCGAACGTTTCTCTCGGCTATGCGTCCACGGCAGAAGATCTTCAAATAGGAGACAGCAACCACGGCCGACTGGCAACCGGTGACCTCGCCAGCCGGGATTCGGAAGGTTATTTCTATATTGTCGGCCGCCTGAAACGCTTTCTTAAAGTAGCCGGAAAACGCTTAAGCCTTGATTCTATGGAAAAAATCCTTACCGCGCACTGGCCGGAACTGACCTTTGTATGCTGCGGTAAGGATGAAGATGTGCGTATTTATCCGGTCGGCAATGAAAGCACGCCCGGCACGCCTGCGACCGATGAGATCTGCCGTTTTCTGGCAGAAAGCGTTGGTATCCACCACACCGCTTTTCACGCAAAGTACATCAGCGAGATCCCACGTAATCCGGCAGGCAAGATATTGTACTCTGAATTGAGCTAGAGATGATAAATTATCTGCTGATCTTATCGTATCTGTTCATGAAGTCCGCGATGCGATTCAGAATGATCTCGCAGCCGCCTTCCTCTTCCGTTTCAATGTTCAGCGGAAGCACCGGATCATGCAGCGACATGCGCAGCAGAAGCCAGCCCTTTACCTCGGCATCATTGAAGCTGATTCGAATACCTTCATAGCTCGGCTTAACGATCGTGAAGTCTTCCCTGCTTTCCGCGAAGGCTTCAAAATCCTTGAGCAGCTGCTCGCCGTAGGCGCGGAAATCTTCCACATGGATCTTGTAGCGGTACTCCTTGCTCTCTGCCGGCTTCGCCAGATCCGCGATCGTCTCCTCGATCTTCTTGCCGTTTTTCCGGCAGACCGCCATATAGCTGATGATCTTGACGCTCATGTAGGCACCGTCGTCAAGGAAGTAGTTCTCCTTCAGCGCGCCGTGTCCGCTCGTCTCGATCGCCAGGTGCGTCTCTTCGCCCTCGTTGTTCAGGCGGATCGCCTCGTTAATGACGTTCTTATAACCGCGTTTGAAGCGATGATGCTTCATCTGCAGCTTGTTTTCCAGGAAATCCGTCAGGTGGTCGGAGGTAACGGAATCGGTTACGACCGTGGTGTGCGGATATTTCTCAGCGAGAATAGCCGCCATCAGCGCGATGATCGAGTTCCTGTTGACCTCTTCTCCGTCGGAGAAGATAACCGCCGCGCGGTCTCCGTCCGTGTCGAAAATAACGCCCAGATCGCCCTTTGCCTCAAGTACGGCATTCTTGATCGTGTCGATTGCTGTCTTATCCTCCGGGTTCGGAATATGGACGGGGAATGTTCCGTCCGGGTTCATGCAGATACTGCCAGTGGTATCAGCGCCGAGCGGTTCCAGTACATTTTTGAAAAAACCACCGACTCCGTTGGAAGCATCGATCACGATATGCAGGCCGGCCAGCGGTTTATCCGCCTCCGAGGTGCCTGTCTCGCGACAGATGCAGGAACGAAGATACGCCGTATAGGCGGTAACAAGATCCGCTTTCTCCGCAGCAGCGCCGGTTCCTGCAATTCCGTCAGCTGCTGCCGCAGCGCCGGCTTCGCTCTCCTTTGCGCCTTCAGCTGCGCGCTTTTCCGCGATCTCCGCAGCAATTGCGAGGACCTCTTTGATCTCGGAGCCCTCAAAGCCGCCGTCCGCAGTGAAAAATTTGAGGCCGTTGCGGTTGAAAGG
>JAXJTA010000274.1:0-3424 GCA_036309825.1 Eubacterium sp.
AGAAGAAACAATTTGAAGCATATTGCGATCCGCTTTCCGAAGAAGAGGACAGTACCGATACCGAGGATGCTTCCGGTGACGGTACCGTAACATCGGCCTCCGGTGAAGAAGTCACATCCGGCGGCGAAGAGACGAGCGCGGACAGCACGGAAGATCCGGCGGAGGAACTTTCCGACGAGGAGATCGAAGAACGCTATAACGTCAAGGGGGTCTGGTTCGAAGAGGACTATGTGCGGCGCTATCCGCTGAATTCCATTGCCTGCGATACGATCGGCTTTACCTATGACGGCGAGACCGCGGACTGGGGCATCGAAGGATATTATTCCGATGTTCTCAACGGTACGAACGGACGGCAGTACGGTTATTTCAATACCGATGCCGATGCGGAACAGACGATCATTCCGGCAGTCGACGGCAAAAACGTCGTCTCCACGATCGACGCGAATATTCAGCAGATCATCCGCGACGCGCTGCAGAACTTCGAAAATGAGATGGCGAAGAATGAGCAGAAGACGGACGGTGCGCTGAATATCGGTGTCGTTGTCATGGATCCGGATACCGGTGAGGTACTCGGCATGGATTCGGACAAATGGTATGACCTGAATAATCCGCGTGATCTGACACCCTTCTATACGCAGGCGGAGATCGCCGCAATGGACGATCAGGCACAGCTCGATGCCCTCAATTCGATCTGGACCAATTATTGTGTTTCCACAGCATATGAGTTGGGATCGGTATTCAAACCGATCACCACGGCAGCCGCGATTCAGACGGGAACGATCAATGACCAGTCGACCTTTTACTGTGACGGCGGACAGCAGGTCGAGGATAAGTTTATTCAATGTGATATCTATCCGGGAGAGCATGGAACACAGACCATCGACGAGGCACTGATGAATTCCTGCAACGATGCCTACATGCAGATCGCGGAAGCGATCGGTGTCGACGGATTCCTGAACTATCAGGATCTCTTTAATTACGGTTCAAAGACCGGCATTGATCTTCCGGGCGAGAGCACCGGTATCGTCTTTAATAACAACTCGATGGGACCGGTCGATCTGGCGACATCTTCCTTCGGACAGGGCTTCACGGCGACCATGATCCAGGAGACAGCGGCAATCTGTGCCGCGATCAACGGCGGGTACTACTACAAGCCGCATGTGGTAAAGCGTATCACCGATGCCAACGGCTCAGTCGTTCAGGAGTTCGAGCCGACGATGGAACGCCGCGTGATCTCGTCGGAGACAAGTGCCAAGGTGCGAGAGGCGATGGCCGCTGTTTTGACGAGAAACGGTACCGGATTCGTAGCGAAAATTCCGGGATACACCATGGGCGGAAAAACGGGTACCGCGGAGAAGCTTCCGCGAGATCAGGGGAATTACATTCTTTCCTACGTCGGATTTGCTCCTCTGAATGACCCGAAAGCCGTTGTATATGTAACGGTAGATGAGCCAAATACGACAAATCAGGATACTTCCGTCTATGCGGAGTCTATTGCGAGAAATATCTTTACGGAGCTTCTTCCGTATATGAATATTTTCCCGGATGAAGAGGGCTATGATACATCATCCGTTAATACGGCTATGATCACCAATAACGACCTGCTGCGGAAGCATTATACCGTTGCGGATAACGGCGTTACCGTAGAAGCGACCGGTCAGGCAACCTGGTCGGCATCGGCGGCGGCGCAGAAGGCCGAAGAGGAGGCTGCTGCGGCCCAAGCGGCTGCGGAGGCCGAGGCACAGGCTTCGGCGGATGAGTCCGCTTCCCAGGAGGCTGCGGATGATACGGGTGAAGAGACCTATGCGGACGACGGCACCAACGATGTGACCAGAGGAGTTGCCGCGGATGGCAGCGAGCTTCCGATGGCGGAGGATGATTCCGGAGGAGAAACAGATGACGGATCGGGCGATTCGTTTTTCTCGGACGGTATATCAAATGAAGACCAGGAA
Organism: Eubacterium sp.; assembly: GCA_036309825.1. Classification (GTDB taxonomy): domain Bacteria; phylum Bacillota; class Clostridia; order Lachnospirales; family Lachnospiraceae; genus Bilifractor. The sequence goes on from JAXJTA010000274.1 coordinate 1,953, forward strand.
TGGGCCTGGGGAGGAGAATAATTCATGAATTACAATGAAGTGGTTTTACCGGTATTGGCAGCATTCGGCGTGACGGCTGTATGTACGGGATTTCTGGCACCGTGGCTTCGCAACCGCAAGATCAAGCAGACAGAGCGCGTGGAAGGCGTGCAGTCTCATCTGAAGAAGGCGGGCACGCCGACGATGGGCGGCATAGCGATCCTCATCGGCCTTCTGGTCGTATCGCTGATCTGGATGCGGTCCAATCCGAATATTATTCCGGTCATGATCCTTACCTTCGGCTTTGGCGCGATCGGTTTTCTCGATGACTTCCTGAAGGTCGGCCTTCGTCGTTCCGACGGCCTGATCGCCTGGCAGAAGCTCCTGCTTGAGCTGGTCGTTGCGGCTGTTTTTCTGTGGTATCTGACCAGGGTGAGCGGCCTGTCGCTCGATATGCTCGTTCCGTTTACGAGCGGTACAAAGAGTGTCAGCCTCGGTGTACTGTCTGTTCCGTTTGCGATCATTGTCATCCTGGCAACGGTCAACGGCGTAAACTTCACCGACGGACTGGACGGTCTGGCTTCCTCCGTGACTATCGTGACAGCGCTTTTCTTCGGTCTGTCCTCCATGATCCTTTCCGGCGGAATTACGCCGATCGCTTTCGGCGTTGTCGGCGCGCTGATGGGCTTCCTCCTGTTCAACGCGTATCCGGCGAAGATCTTCATGGGTGACACCGGTTCACTTGCGCTGGGCGGATTCGTTGCCGGCGCAGCCTATGTCATGCAGGAGCCTCTCTATATTCCGATCGTCGGCTTTATTTATGCCTTCGAGCTGCTGTCCGTCGCGATGCAGGTCACCTACTTCAAGCTGACTCACGGCAAGCGGATCTTCAAAATGACACCGATCCATCATCACTTCGAACTTTGCGGCTGGTCGGAGACGAAGATCGTAGCGATCTTCACGATCATTACCGCTCTTCTGAGTCTGGCGGCACTCGCCTGACAGGCTAAACGGATAAATTTCGGAACATGAAAGCGGGAGGACAGAATAATGGAATTTACAGGTAAGAGAGTACTGGTCTTCGGATCGGGAAAAAGCGGAATCGGCGCGGCGAAACTTCTTCTGAATACCGGCGCGGATCCGTATATCTATGACGGCAATACAAAAGCGGACAAAGAAGCGGTTCAGACAAAAGTCGGTCATCCGGTCGACGTGATCCTCGGCGAACTTCCGGAGGAGGAGCTGGCAAAAACGGATCTCGTGATCATGAGTCCCGGCGTTCCCTGCGACATTCCGGTCGTCCGGAAATTCAAAGAGCTGGGGATCCCCGTCTGGGGTGAAGTCGAGCTGGCTTACCGCACCGGAAAGGGAAAGGTTCTGGCCGTTACCGGAACCAACGGCAAGACAACGACCGTAACGCTCCTCGGTGAGATCATGAAGGATTATTATCCGGACGTTGATGTAGTCGGCAATATCGGCACACCCTATACCGA
>JAXJTA010000275.1:0-13804 GCA_036309825.1 Eubacterium sp.
CTTTGGTCTTGTCCAGGGAGAGCATCGGCCTTTCGTGGCGCTCCTTCGGCAGTTCGCTGACCACCTCGTAGCCGACCTTGACCGTCGGGGAATTGACCATCACGGTGCCGGTTTCTTTTTCCAGAGCGAGCAGTTCATCGTAAAGGCGGTCATATTCATAGTTGCTCATGACCTCAGCCGCGTCCATGTAATATGCCCTGGATGCCCGGTTCAGTGTATCCACCAGTTCTTTCATTCTGGCATTCTTGTTCTCTTCAGCCATTTGCAGCCACCTTCTCTTTCAGTGTACATACTTCCTCTTCCGTCAGCTCACGATAGTCACCGGGCTTAAGATCGCCGAGCAGCACCGACACGACACGCTCGCGCTTCAGTGTGCGGACCCGGTAGCCGAACGCTTCGCACATGCGCCGGATCTGCCTGTTCAAGCCCTGCGTCAGGATGATTCGAAATTCCTTCTCCCCTGTCTGCCTGATCGTGCAGGGTCTTGTGGTCACATCGAGTTCTTTCAGGTAAACGCCTGCCTCCATGCGTTCCAGAAAGTCATCTGTGACCGGTTTATTGACCGTCACCGCATATTCTTTCTCGTGTCCGTTCTTGCCGCGCATCATCTCGTTGATGAGATCCCCGTCATCGGTAAGCAGAAGGAGTCCCTCAGAATTCTTATCGAGGCGGCCGGCGTAGGTGATCCGGACCGGATAATGCAAATAATTCGCCAGATTGTTTTTCTCACGGGTCTCAAAGGTACAGACCACCCCGACCGGCTTGTAAAACATCAGATAAGTCTTGGCCTCTACGGGACGGACCTCTTTGCCGTCGACCTCAACGAGGCTGTTCTCATCGACCTGCTGGCCTGCCTCCGCCTTTTTTCCGTTTATATAAATGCGACCGGCTTCTAAAAGCCGGTCTGCTTCACGTCTCGAACATAATCCGCATTCGCTTAAATACTTGTTAATGCGCATGTTTTTCCTCCGATGGATCAGCCGAGGCTGTCCACATATGCCGAAAGATCCGGATTTGCGGCCATTACCTGCTGGTACTGCGCGGTAACGGTGCTGATCAGGCTCTGCACCTCGGCATTATCCGATAAGGTATTCATGTACTGTGCCGCGTTGTCCGGGATGCTGTCCGCCACCTGGAAACTGCCGTCCTCGGCGCGTGTCAGATACAGTTCGGTAAGTCCCGGAACTTTGTCGCTGTAATCCGCATAGGTATAGGTATAGGACGCGAAAGCCACGGCACTGTTCTCATTGACACCCGGATAGGTGTAGACCTTTACATCATCATAGGATACAACCGCCTCATTACCCGGCGTTCCGGCAAGAGACGTAATATAATTCGTAACTGCCGTCGTGATATCACCGCTGTCTTCATTGAGTCCGGACGGTACCGGTGCTGCGGTCGGTTCCGGTGTCGGCGTCGGCGCAGCGGTCGATTCCGCGTCTTCGGATGTCGCGCTTACGGAAGAGGTTTCCGGCTGTTCTCCGGATGTCGATGCTGTCACCGCACCTTCTCCGGAATCCCTGGAAGAATCGGAAGAAACGGTCGTTACCTGTACGTTCGCTCTCGCGCCGTCCTTTACTTCCGTATCGTCCCTGCCGAGGATCGCTCTTACAACAAAGAAGATCACTACAGCAATCAGGATAATGCCGATGATCAGTTCAAAATAGCGGAGATTGTCAGAAAGCCATTCACGAAAGGCATGCTCCTCTTTCTTTTTCGGTTTGTTATTTTTATTTTCTTCCAAGTGTGTTACCTCCAAAATAAAGAACCGGGTAAATGCTTCTGCACTTATCCGGTCCAACATACGCGTCTGGAGGGATTCGAACCCCCGACACACGGTACCGGAAACCGTTGCTCTATCCCCTGAGCTACAAACGCTTCTCATGCTGCCGGATTAAGATCGGCAACATGAGAATCATATCACAAGCAGGCGTTTCTGTCAAACGACAGCGGCTTCCGCACGCGAATACCGGTACACATGATCAGAGAGATATTCCTGCGGCGAGAGCTTGGTCTCATTGACCTGTCTGACCATATCGTCGAGTTCACTGCGGAGGTACTCCCCGTCATCCGGAAGGATCAGGCATTCATGAATGCTGCTGGGAAGGACATAGTAGTCCGACTGCAGAAAATCCGCGATCGCCTCGAGTTCTCCGGGATAGGAAATGCAGACAGCCCCGAAGCACTTTGATCTGTTCGAGAGAAGATACAGCGGCGAATCAAAGCTCTCATCTCCGTCGTACCCATCCTCTTCGCCGACAGCCTCGAGAACGGCGCTGAGTTTCCGGCAGACAGGAGCTTTTTCTCTCATCGAGTTTTCCATCGCCTGCTTTTTGAGTTCTTCCGCGCGGATTCCCCAGAACTGAAGGTGCTCATTGCGGATCTGGATCGTTGCGTCGTTGATCCACTCGGGATCCACCTGATAATAATATGTGACTGCCAGATCCATCCACCGCTCGTAGGGGATGTCCGCGAGGTTTTCTTTGTTTTTCTCATAGCTGACAAGGCGGCAGAAAATCTTGTCGCGAACGTCCTCGTAATTTTGAAAAAAATCCGCCGGCGCCGGTCTCGGCGTTTTTGCCTCGTAATACTGGTGCACAATGAGCCTGGCGAGATGCCGGATCGGCACCCCCTGCTGAAATTCGCGGTAAAACTGCTCCAGATAGATCGACGGCGACATAGGAGCGTCTGCCTCTCTGATCAGCATCGCGTTCAGCAGCACACCGTTGTTTTTGTGTACCTCACGGAAGGTGATCTCGCAGGAATCATCGAGTCTAGCCGCCACTTCACTTTTCAACAGATCTTTAAATTCTTCAAATGTCATGATATTATTCCGCCTTTCCGTACGACAAAAAGGCTGAGAAAAGAGACCTGATATACAACAAAAAAATACTATATTGGATGATATTGGAATTGATAAAAAAAGAAAAATCAAAAAACGGATTCGTGAAAAAATGATCGATCAGAAAAGTTTGCTCTGAAGGGGATCGGAAATGAATAGAAAAAAGCGGACGGCAGCAGCTGCCGCCCGCAATAAGATCATATATTAATCAGACACGTTTGAGGTATTCACCGGTTCTGGTATCGATCTGAACCTTGTCGCCCTCGTTTACAAACAGCGGAACACTGATCTGTGCACCGGTCTCTACAGTAGCCGGCTTGGTAGCGCCCTGTGCTGTATTTCCTGCGAAGCCAGGCTCTGTCTCGGTGATAACGAGATCTACAAAGAGCGGTGCCTCAATGGCGAATACGCTGCCGTTGTAGGACAGAAGCTTAACTTCCTCGTTCTCTTTCACGAATTTCAGAGAATCGCCAACGGTCTCTGCGTTTACAGCGATCTGGTCGAAAGTCTCGGAGTTCATGAAGTGGAACAGATCTCCGTCGCTGTACAGATACTGCATGTTCTGACGATCAATTCTCGCTGCCGGGAATTTCTCGGTCGGACGGAAAGTTTTCTCAACTACACCGCCGTTGATAACGTCTCTCATTTTTGTTCTTACGAAAGCAGCACCTTTACCCGGTTTTACATGCTGGAACTCGATAACCTGTACTACTTTACCTTCAATTTCAAGGGTCATTCCATTTCTGAATTCTCCTGCTGATACATCTGCCATTGAATATTCCTCCTTAATAATACGCGTCTGTTATAAGCAAATAGCCACAGTGTATTTTATAATACTTCGTCTTTATTTTCAATGCTTTTTTTATAGAAATGCAAAACGATCTTCTCAAAAAACCGTTTAATAACGATCTGGATCTCCTCTTTGGGATGGATCGGCTTGACGAGGATCGAATACATCCCCGCTCTTTTGGCTCCCCATACGTCGGTAAAGAGCTGGTCACCGACAAAAAGCGTCTGCTCCTTCGGAACATCGATCAGGCTGCACGCCCTCTCATATCCCCTGGTCGAGGGCTTATTGGCATACCAGATATACTCGGCATCGACAGCCTCCGCAAAGGGCTGCACGCGGGATCTCTTATTATTCGAAATGAGGCAGATCCGATAGCCGATTCGATGGAGCCTCTTGAACAGCTCCAGCGCTCTCTCATCCGCCGGCGCGCCGTGCGGGACGAGCGTGTTGTCGATATCAAACGTAAGCCCCCGATACCCCTTCTTGTAAAAACTTTCGAAGTCGATCACATACGTGGAATCCACCCACTCATCCGGATAAAACCGGGAAAATAAGCCTTTATTTTTGCTCAATTGCGATTTCTCCTGTCAACTGCAAACCATGGTACTGATTTCCTGATCCTCACCTCTCGCCGAGCGGGACATATTCTTCCGAATCCTTGATATTCATGTAGGCCGGACGAATGATCTTGTCTGTATTGATCAGCTCTTCGAGCCGGTGCGCGCTCCAGCCGACGATTCGCGCACAGGCGAAGATCGGCGTGTAGAGTTCAAGCGGGAGGTCAAGCATGCTGTATACAAAACCGCTGTAGAAGTCAATGTTGGCGGAAACGCCCTTGTAGATATGGCGTTCCTCGGCGATCACCTTCTTCGCCAGCCGCTCGACCATGGTATACAGTTCGTAATCCCTTTCCCTGTGCTTCTCTTCCGCAAGGTGTTCCACGAAATTCTTGAAGATCTGTGCTCGCGGGTCCGAGATCGAATAGACCGCATGACCCATTCCGTAGATCAGTCCCTTCTTATCAAAGGCCTCCTTATGCAGAAGCTTTCTCAGGTACTCTTCCACCTGTGCCTCGTCACGTGTATTCTTCACGTTTTTCTTCAGATCCGCAAACATCTTCACGACCTTGATATTGGCACCGCCGTGCTTCGGTCCCTTCAGAGATCCGAGGGCAGCCGCGATCGTGGAATAGGTGTCCGTGCCGGAGGACGTTACCACGTGCGTCGTAAAAGTAGAGTTGTTACCGCCGCCATGCTCCATATGAAGGACGAGAGCCAGATCAAGCACTCTGGCCTCATAGGGGGAATACTTCTTGTCCGGGCGAAGCATCCGGAGAATATTCTCCGCTGTGGAAAGCTTCGGATCCGGATTGTGGATGTACAGGCTCTTTCCTTTATTGTAGTGAACATATGCCTGGTAACCGTATACCGACAGCATCGGGAAGATGGCGATCAGATTCAGGCATTGCCGGAGCACATTGGGAAGGCTGATATCATCGGCCTGTTTGTCGTAATAGTAAAGTGTCAGCACACTTCGGGAAAGCGTATTCATCATATCCGAAGCCGGCGCCTTCATGATTACATCACGCACGAAGTTCTTCGGAAGCTGCCTCTGATTATTGAGCAGCGTCCGGAATTCCGTCAGCTGTTCCCTGTTCGGTACCTTGCCGAACAGCAGCAGATACGCGACCTCTTCGAAGCCGAAGCGATTCTCGCTCAGGAATCCCGCCGTCAGCTTCTTGATGTTGATCCCGCGATACTCGAGCAGGCCTTCGCAGGGCGTTTTTACCCCATCGATATAGTTAAAAGCAACAATATTGGATATATCGGTCAGTCCTGCCAGAACGCCGTTTCCGTTGACATCGCGCAGTCCCCGCTTGACATCATATTTTCCGTACAGCGAGAGATCGATCGTGGAGTTTCTGATGCACTCCTCCGTAAGTTCAACGATCTGCGGCGTAACCTTCATATTATAGCTCATACACATGTACCTCCGTTTCGGGTGCGTCACAAATACCATACAAAAGTATATTGTTGTTATGTTCAGTTATTCATTGACATGTTCCAGACCCTGCGCGAGGATCGTGGATACATGGCCATCTGCGAGCGAGTAAAAAACGGTCTTGCCGTCCCTTCTCGCCTTCACCAGCGCCTTCGCTTTCAGGACGCTGAGCTGATGTGAGATCGCGCTCTGCGTCATTTCCAGCAGATCCGCGATGTCACAGACACACATTTCCTGCATCGACAGCGCCGCCAGAATACGCAGGCGCGTCGGATCGCCAAAGGTCTTGAACAGGCCGGCAACAGCTGTCGTCTCCTCTTCCGAGGGAAGCTCTTTCAGAGCGATATGCGGGTGTACACAATGCTCTTCGCAGAGTTCAATGTCTTCGGCTTTGTTTTTGCCTACTGTCATAGGATCCCTCCGTAATTGATAACCGTTATCGATAGCTGTTACTGATGATAGGTCGAAAGGAAATCTGCCAGCTTCTCGGAAGCGAGCTTCAGATTTCTTCTGTGCGGCAGATAAACGATACGGAAATGATCCGGATCCTTCCAGTTGAAGCCGGTTCCCTGGACGATCAATACCTGCTTCTCATGCAGGAAATCGTAGGCAAATTTCATATCGTCGGTGATATTGAACTTCTTTGCGTCCAGCTTCGGGAAGATATAAAAGGCCGCGCGCGGTTTCACTACGGAAATGCCGGGGATATCCTTCAGGGCATTGTAAATGAATTCGCGCTGCTCATAGATCCGTCCGCCCGGGACCAGATACTCATTGACGCTCTGGTAGCCGCCGAGAGCCGTCTGTACGATCGACTGCGCCGGCACATTGGAGCAAAGGCGCATGTTGGAAAGCATGTTGATTCCTTCCATATAATCCCTTGCCATTTCCTTGTTGCCGGAAAGAACCATCCAGCCCACGCGGAATCCCGCGATCATGTGAGACTTGGAAAGGCCGGAGAAGGTGACACAGAATACATCCGGCGCCAGAGACGCGATCGAGGTATACGGGATATCATCCATGACCAGGCGGTCATAGATCTCATCGGAGAAGATCATCAGCTGATTCTCTCTGGCTACCTTGACGATCTCTTCGAGAACTTCCTTCGGATAGACAGCACCGGTCGGATTGTTCGGATTGATGATGACAATAGCCTTGGTACGATCTGTGATCTTCGAGCGGATATCATCAAGATCAGGATACCAGTCAGCCTGCTCATCGCAGAGATAATGAACGACCCTGCCGCCGGCAAGCGTCGCGCAGGCCGTCCACAGCGGATAATCCGGAGACGGGATCAGGATCTCATCACCATCGTCAAGCAGTGCCTGCATTGCCAGATTGATCAGTTCACTGACACCGTTTCCCGTATAAATATCCTTGATCGCAAGGTTCGGGAACCGCTTCAGCTGATAATACTGCATGATGGCTTTTCTGGCAGAAAACAGACCTCTGGAATCCGAATATCCCTCGCAGTCCCTGACATTGCTGATCATATCCTCGATTACTTCATCCGGGGCGGTAAAACCGAAAGTCGCCGGATTGCCGATGTTCAGTTTGAGGATCTTCTTGCCCTCTTCTTCCATGCGTGCGGCTTCGGCAACGACCGGACCTCGTACGTCATACAATACATTGTCAAGTTTTGTGGATTTATTAAAAGATCTCACTTTACTGCCTCCTTAGCCGCGTCTGACCGGCGAGCCCTCTCTGCCGCTGCGCGTGAATAATTAATTATTTTATCATTTTTCAGTCTTTTTGACAAGATACGCGCCGAAGCAGCGCACGGAGCCTGGGGCTCTCGCTCTCTGCCATCTTCTCTTCCAGCTGTTTCAGGCATTCCTCCAGCGGATCTTTGCCCGTCCTGTCCCGATACTCCTCGTTTCTCGCACGGAAGCGACGGAAGGTATTCGTACTGAAGGGCTGTTCCGTATATCCTGTCGTATGAAGCGCATACTGGAAACGGACATCGAATATGACCGCCTCGATCATCTCGTCATCCGAAAGTCCCAGGAAACGCGCCAGAAGGATCGCGCCTACGACAATGTTGACCGGTGTGTTCGGCCTTGAAACTTTTTCACTGTAAAGACCGGCAAAAGCCTCTTCGTCGATCATCGGAAAGATCTCATCCCCGAAGGGCTTTGCCCAGGATTTCTCGAAGATCTTGCGTTCGCGCTCGCTCAGTCTGTCCATGGCGTCATAAAAGGACAGCTGCTGGTATGTGTTTTTTACAAAAGCCATAATGAAGCTCCCTGCATGCGATGCCTGCTGCCGTTCATGCGCTGCGGCAGCATTCTTGTCAATAAATTCGTTAATAATTTATTCGCAAATTTATTATAACACAAAAAGTACCCTCAGTCGGGTACTTTTTGAAGCAGCTGCTGTGCATTGATGCCCAGGATCTTCGCTTTTTCTTCTTCCGTCATATCCAGTGAACGGATCCAGTCGATCGAGTGCTTCTGATCCGTCCATGGGCTGTCGGTTCCGAAAAGCAGACGATCCGCGCCGAACCGTTCCTTCATGGTCAGAAACTCTTCCTTCGACAGAAGGGCAAGATCCTCTTCCCTGTAATAACCGTCATCAAGGGGAATCATGCTTTCGGTGGAAAAACTGGTATCCAGAAAGCAGTTGGTATCCGGCAGGAGCCGAAGAACGTCATCCCACTGTTTCCATCCGCCCATATGGGCAAGTACCAGTTTCAGATCCGGCACTTTGTCAACGACTCTTGCAGCCATCGCCGGAGAGCACATATCAAGTCCCGGATAGCCGACATCGAAGCCGGCATGAGTAACGACGACCATGCCGAGTTCCGCCGCCTTCCGAAAGATCCGGAGAAAGCCGGGATCATCCAGATTCGTTTTCTGATAGACCGGATGGATCTTGATTCCTTTCATGCCAAGGGAAGCGATCCTCTCCAGTTCTTTTTCCGGATTTTCTAAGTATGGATGCATGCAGCCGAATGTAAAGATCCCCGTCTCCTTCGTCCGCCTGTTGGCTTCCGCGGATAAGGTGTTTACCTTCACTACCTGCTCCGGCTTCGTGGCAACGGGCAGGGAAATCGAAAGCTCGACGCCTGCCGCTTTCATAGAACGGGTCAGCTGTGCAGCTGACCCGTCTGTACACGGAACGGTATGCGACATACCGCTCAGATTCCGGACTGTTGATGCGGCGATCCGGTCCGGAAATATATGTGTATGAAAATCAATAATCATCACTTCTGTTCTTCTTCCTCATCGCTGAGTGCCTCAGCCTGCTCTACAAGTACCTTCTTAGTATAGCAGGAGAAGGACTCCTCCACCAGATTTTTGTCCGGCTTCGGCGTAAACGAAGAAACGATCGGCACAACGATCAGACCGAAGATCATGCAGAAGGCACCGGCATTGATCGGGGACTGAAGGATCTTCGGGAAGGACGGTCTGATCAGCATATTCAATACCATGAATACCGAAGAGAACAGGAAGCTAACCCAGCAGGCAGCCGCCGTGGTCTTCTTCCAGTAGAGGCCGTACAGGAACGGAGCCAGGAAGGCACCGGCAAGCGCGCCCCAGGAGATTCCCATCAGCTGCGCGATGAAGGTCACATTAGACTTGTATTGAATGAGCGCGATGACAACGGAAATTCCGATAAATACAACAATGAGCACACGCATGAAACGCACCTGTTTCTTATCGTCCATGTTCTTCACAATATTGTCCTTGATCAGGTCGATCGTGAGTGTCGAACTCGAAGCCAGAACGAGCGAGGAAAGGGTCGACATCGATGCCGACAGTACCAGAATTACAACGATACCGATCAAAATGTCCGGAAGGCCGGAAAGCATGGCAGGAATGATAGAGTCATATCCGCCAGCCGCAATATCGACCTTGTCGGAGAAAAGTCTTCCGAAGCCGCCGAGGAAGTAGCAGCCGCCGGCAACGATGATCGCGAAGGCTGTAGAAACCACCATTCCCTTTTCAATAGCTTTCTCACTCTTGATCGCATAGAATTTCTGAACCATCTGCGGAAGTCCCCAGGTTCCGAGCGAGGTCAGCAGAACAACGCCGAGAAGATTGAGAGGATCCGGTCCGAAGAAGGAAGCAAAAACGCCCGGTGTAGAGGAAACTTCAGTATCCACTACTCTTCCCATACCGTCAAGCGCAGCCATGAAGCCGCCCTGACTGTTCAGCACTGCCGCAATAACGGCAATGATGCCACCGATCATGATCAGCCCCTGAATGAAATCATTAATAGCCGTTGCCATGTAACCGCCGGCAATAACATAGACGCCGGTGAGCACAGCCATCACAATCACGCAGACGGAATAATCAATATGAAATGCCATTCCGAACAGGCGGGACAAGCCGTTGTACAGAGAAGCGGTGTACGGGATCAGGAAAATAAAGGTGATGATCGACGCAATAATCTTCAGCTTATCGGATCCGAAGCGTCGGCCGAAGAACTCCGGCATGGTAGCGGAATTCAGGTGCTGCGTCATGATCCTAGTTCTTCTGCCGAGAACCGCCCATGCAAGAAGCGATCCCAGAAAGGCATTTCCGATACCGACCCACGTCGAGGCAATACCGTATTTCCAGCCAAACTGACCGGCATATCCGACAAAGATAACCGCTGAGAAGTAGGAAGTACCGTAAGCGAAGGCCGTGAGCCACGGTCCGACCGATCTCCCTCCCAGGACAAAACCGTTTACATCAGTAGCTTTCCTGCGGCAGTAGAAACCGATGCCAACCATGACCGCAAAAAAGAGGACCAGTAACAAAACTTTGATGACCATTTCTATCATCCCCCTGAAATAATTTTTATGGTACTCATTATAACACATTACTTTATGGATTTAAAGCGTAACATTTTAAAGCGTTGCGCTTTAAAGCGTTAGCTTTATTCCAACGGCATGCAAAAACAAAGAGGCAGTCGAACGCTGCCCTTCCGCGGGTAGGTTCAACTGCCTCTGTTATTTTCACGAAATCGTCCCTTACTCGGAGATTTCCTCCTGTCCGACCAGACGGATGCCGTTCTTTGTCAGTGCGCGCTCCGCCTTCTCGGTATCCGTCACACGAAGGATCATGTAGGCATCCTCAGCATTCATACCAAGTGACGCATACATATACTCCACGTTGACATCTGCCTCTTTGAGGACCTTCAGGATCGCATTCAGTCCGCCCGGCTGATCCTCGGGAATCGCCGCTGCTACGACCGGTGTCAGAGAGCTGATCAGTCCGGCATCTTTCAGCACGGTCGATGCTTCATAAACATCATCAACGATCAGTCTGGCAATGCCGAAATCCTTGGTCTCGGCCAGGGACATGGCACGCAGGTCGATATTATTCTCTGCCAATGCTTCTGTCAGGGAAATCAGAGTTCCCGGACGATTTTCCAGAAAAACGGAGATCTGTTTTACACTCATTTTTGTTTCCCCCTTATCAGATTTTACGTTTATCGATGACGCGGACAGCCTTGCCTTCGCTTCGCACAATCGATTTCGGTGCTACCAGCGTAACCTTTGCCTTGATGCCGAGCATCTGCTTCAGGCCGTCTACCAGTGCCTTCTGTCTGCTCTCTACTTCGCCGACATTATCATTGAACATTTCCGGAGTCATCTCGACATGTACATCGAGCGTATCGGTATTGTTGACACGATCTACGATGATCTGGTAGTTTGCCGGATACCCGTAGTTCATCAGCACGGTCTCGATCTGAGACGGGAATACATTGACGCCGCGGATGATCAGCATGTCATCGGAGCGTCCCATCGGGCGGCTCATTTTCACATGGGTACGGCCGCAGGAACATTTTTCGTAGGAAAGTGTGCAGATATCTCTCGTCCTGTAACGGATCATCGGGAATGCTTCCTTATCAACAGCCGTCAGTACAAGTTCACCCTGTGCGCCGTCCGGAAGCACTTCGCCAGTATTGGGATCGATGATCTCGGCGATAAAATGATCCTCCTGAATGTGCATTGCGCCATCCTGCGCTGAGCACTCGAACGAAACGCCCGGTCCGCAAAGTTCTGTCAGTCCATAGATGTTATAGCAATGAATACCGAGTGTCTGCTCGATATCATGACGCATCTCCTCACTCCAGGCTTCCGCGCCGAAGATTCCTGCCTTCAGCGGAAGGTCGTCCGGTCCGATACCCTTCTCTTTGCAGACCTCACCGATGTAAGCGGCATAGGAAGGTGTGCAGCAGATCACGGTCGATCCGAGATCCTGAATAAACTGGATCTGTCTCTCGGTATTGCCGGAGGACATCGGAAGGGTCAGCGCACCGATCTTGTGCGCGCCTCCATCGAGTCCGGCGCCGCCTGTGAAAAGGCCGTAGCCGTAAGCAACCTGTACCACATCGTTTTCGTCAGCGCCTGCCGCGCACAGAGCACGCGCGCAGCACTCATACCACACATCCAGATCATGCGGCGTATAGAAAGCAACGACTCTTCTGCCCGTCGTTCCCGAAGTGGAATGGATCTCCGTGCACTCTTTCAGCGGTTTGCCGAGAAGGCCAAACGGATACGCGTCCCTCAGGTCTGCCTTGGAAAGGAAAGGAAGCTTATACAGGTCATCAACAGACTTGATGTCCTCGGGCGTAACTCCCTTCTCTTCCATTTTCTTCCGGTAATACGGCACATCTTCCCACACATGCCGCACCTGTGCGATCAGTTTCTCGCTCTGAATCTCTCTGATCCGCTCTCTGGAAGCACATTCTATGTCTTCCTGCCAGTATTTCTCCATCTGTAAATCTCTCCAAACATAATATTACATTATATTTTTATATGCGCCGGCCTGAAATTCCGTCCCGGCGCAATACGCTCATTCATCGGTCAGGCGTTTTTCCCCAATTCAAATGCCTTCTTGTTCATCTCCAGGAATTTTGCCGGAACAACGGCTTCCATTGCCTTCATCCAGGCATCCTCCGGAAGATCAAAGTAATGAGACAGACGGCCCATCAGAACAATGTTTACCGCTTTTACGGAACCTGCCTTTTCGGCAAGTGCCAGGCAGTCCATGGCATCGACCTTTGCACCTGTTGCTTTCAGCTTCTCTACGAGATCCGCCGGATACTGCGCTGCACCAGTGATGACCGGCATCGGATCGATCTGCTGGATGCTTGTTACGATCTGCCCGTCCTTTTTCAGGTACGGCAGCCATCTGGCCGCCTCAAGGATCTCAAAGGAAACGATGTAATCCGCCTCGCCCTCATCGATGACCGGGGAGGCTACTTTATCTCCGTAACGCACGTAGGTTACTACGCTTCCGCCTCGCTGCGACATGCCGTGTACCTCGGATACCTTGACATCATAACCCTGTGCCAGCAGAAGCTGACCCAGGAATTTGCTGGCCAGGAGCGATCCCTGACCGCCTACACCAACGATCATTACATTCTTTGTTTCCATTGATCAGTCCTCCTTTGCCGTACTCTCAAACGCGTCGAATTTGCACATCTGCTCGCATACGCCGCACCCCACACAGAGGGTATCGTCTACATGTGCTTTTCCGTCCTTGAATGCGATCGCCGGACATCCGATCTTCATGCAGGCTTTGCAGCTTTTGCACTTATCGCGGTTGACCTTAAGCGGCGCTTTATGCTTCACATATTTGAGAAGTGCGCACGGTCTTCTGGAGATGATCACCGACGGTTCCTCCGCAGCCAGTTCTTCCTTGACAGCGGTATCACAGGCAGCAATGTCATACGGATCCACGACGCGGACGCGGTTATATCCCATTGCTCTTACAAGTGCTTCGAGATTGATCTTGCCAGCCGGGTCACCCTTAATATTGTAGCCGGTGGTCGGGTTCTGCTGGTGTCCGGTCATGCCGGTGATCGAGTTGTCCAGGATAATGACCGTCGAGTTCGACTGGTTGTACGCGATATTCGCGAGGCCGGTCATGCCGGAATGCATAAAGGTGGAATCGCCGATAACCGCAACGGTCCGCTTCTCATTCTCTCCGTCTCCGCCTTTGTTGAAGCCGTGGATCGAGCTGATGGAAGCTCCCATGCAGAGTGTCATGTCGATCGCCTCCAGCGGCTTGGCAGCGCCTAAGGTATAACAGCCGATATCACCCATTACGACACATTTGTTCTTGTGCAGCGTGTAGAACATGCCTCTGTGCGGACATCCCGCGCACATGATCGGCGGACGGGCCGGGATCTCTTCCTTGAGAGATCTTCCCTCATGCACTTCGCCGCCC
>JAXJTA010000276.1:0-1539 GCA_036309825.1 Eubacterium sp.
GGCAAAGGCGATCGGCAAGCAGCTGACCTGCGTATTTGTTGATCATGGCCTCCTTCGCAAAAACGAAGGTGACGAGGTGGAAGCCGTTTTCGGTCCGAACGGCCAGTTCGATCTGAACTTTATTCGTGTCAATGCGCAGGAGCGCTATTACGCAAAGCTTGCAGGCGTTACAGAGCCGGAAGCCAAGCGCAAGATCATCGGCGAAGAGTTTATCCGCATTTTTGAGGAAGAGGCAAAGAAGATCGGCGCGGTCGACTACCTGGCACAGGGAACGATCTACCCGGATGTTGTAGAATCCGGACTCGGCGGTGAATCCGCGGTGATCAAGTCTCATCATAACGTAGGCGGTCTTCCGGATTTCGTTGATTTCAAGGAGATCATTGAGCCGCTTCGCAACCTGTTCAAGGATGAAGTCCGTCAGGCGGGACTGGAGCTCGGAATTCCCGCAAAGCTTGTATTCCGTCAGCCGTTCCCCGGTCCGGGTCTCGGTATCCGTATCATCGGTGAGATCAATGCGGAGAAGGTTCGCATGGTGCAGGATTCGGATGCGATCTATCGAGAGGAAGTCGATGCGGCGGCAGCGGCATACAAAGCTGCAAACGGGAAGGACCCGGCATGGAAGCCGAATCAGTACTTTGCAGCTCTTACGAACATGCGCTCCGTCGGAGTCATGGGAGATGAGAGAACCTACGACTACGCAGTTGTTCTCCGCGCGGTAAGCACGATCGATTTCATGACCGCGGAGGCTGCTCAGATTCCGTGGGAGGTACTGCAGAAGGTCATGAGCCGCGTGATCAACGAGGTACGCGGGGTAAACCGTATATTCTATGATCTCACGAGCAAACCGCCGGGAACGATTGAGTTTGAATAAATCCCGAAATCGGGACGAAAATAGTAATAATATATAATTTATCCCGAAACGGGTAATATTATTGACCTTCTACTGAATACGTGCTACATTTAGCATATATTCAGTAGGAGGTTATTTTTATGATTATCAGAAAAGAATACCTGGAGCAACTGCGTCAATGGCAAGATGAGAAAATCATTAAAGTAATCACCGGGATTCGAAGATGTGGGAAATCAACTTTACTAAAGGAATTCCAAGGACTTCTTATTGAACAAGGGATTTCCAAAGAGCAAATTATCAGCATCAATTTTGAAGACCTGGCTTATGAGGAGCTTCAAACCTATAAAAAATTGTATCAGTACATTGAGAATCAAATTGTAGCGGATAAGCCGGTATATATTTTCTTAGACGAAATACAGAAGGTTGATCAGTTCGAGAAAGTCGTAGATAGTCTGTACATTAAAGATAATATAGACATCTATATAACCGGATCTAATGCTTTTTTACTTTCCGGCGAACTCGCTACACTTCTATCAGGCCGCTATATAGAAATCAATATGCTTCCGTTATCCTTCCGTGAATATGTAGAAGCAAGAGAGAATAAAAATTATGACCGGTGCTTTACAGAATATTTGAAGTACGGTGGAATGCCCTATACTGTCAGTTTAGGGCAGGATCAAAATCGAATA
>JAXJTA010000277.1:0-3997 GCA_036309825.1 Eubacterium sp.
GCTCTCGACGGCGTAACGCATCTGCATATTTTCGCACGGCCAACGAGCCGTTTTCACGAGCGTACGGTCCGTCTTGTCGACAACATCAACCGAAGTACCGCCTGCCGCACCACCTTAGGTGATCTGGCAGACGAAACGGAGCTTCGAAAGGCGATCGGGGAATCCGATCTGCTGATCAACGCCACGCCCGTCGGTATGGCGCCGAACACCGAAGCCTCCGTCATTGAAGATCCGTCCTTCTTCCGCCCGGAGCTCTTCGTCTCCGATATTATTTACAATCCCCGGAAGACACGGTTCCTGTCGCTCGCCGAAAACGCAGGGTGTCGTACTGCCAACGGGCTTTACATGCTTCTCTATCAGGGTGCGGAAGCCTTCCGGATCTGGACGGGAAAGGAGATGCCCACGGAGATCATCAAGGAGAGGTACTTCATGTAAGCCTTGCTCCGCAGCTCAGAACGGTCTTAATACTCTATTACTACTCTATTTCTACATTACTCAGAATTGACACTGCTTCGCGGGACCCGGCCCGGTCCACACTACGCACGAACGCAAAAGGTGCGCCGCCCGAATTGGGCAGCGCGCCTTGTTTTCTTACTATCTGTAATTTCTTTTGTCAAAGCAGGCGATAAATCGCTTGCTTCACAAAGGATTCTATCCTTTTTATCTTCTCAGGAAATCCGGGATCTGGATATCCTTCTTCGGCGTTGTCGGAGCCTTCGGAGCTGCGGACGGTGTCGGAGCTGCCTTCGGCAGGTTGAATGTCGGCATCTTGTATCCGGCATTTGCGAAGGAATTCTCCTTCTTTGCGCTCTCCGCCTTCTTTGCGCCTTCTACGCTCGGCTCTTTTGCGGTCGCGTCATCAAGACCGGTAGCGATAACGGTGATCTTTGCGCTGTCCGCATTCGTATCATCGTACATAGCACCGAAGATGATATTGGCATCATCGCCGGCAAGATTCTGAACATAGCTTGCCGCGTCATTAGCATCCATAAGGCTGATATCACCGGAAATATTGATGATAACATGGCTTGCGCCCTGGATCGTTGTCTCGAGAAGCGGGGATGCAACAGCCTGCTGAACAGCCTCAAGTGCCTTATCATCACCCTTCGCCTCACCGATACCGATATGAGCGATTCCTTTATCCTTCATAACAGTCTGAACATCTGCGAAGTCAAGGTTGATCAGTGCCGGTACATTGATCAGATCTGTGATGCCCTGTACAGCCTCCTGCAGAACCTCGTCCGCTTTTTTGAGTGCTTCCGGCATCGTTGTACGACGATCGACGATCTCGAGCAATTTATCGTTCGGGATAACGATCAGTGTATCTACGTTCTGTTTGAGTTTCTCGATACCCTGCAGAGCGTTTGTCATACGAGTGCGCGCCTCGAAACGGAACGGTTTTGTAACAACGCCGACCGTCAGGCAGCCCATTTCCTTCGCAAGACCGGCTACGACCGGAGCCGCACCTGTACCGGTTCCGCCGCCCATACCACAGGTAACGAATACCATGTCCGCACCTTCCAGGAGCTTCTTGATCTCTTCCACGCTCTCCTCGGCAGCCTTCTCGCCAACTTCCGGTTTTGCGCCTGCACCGAGTCCCTTTGTTACCTTGTCACCGATCTGCAGAACAGTCGGAGCTTTGCAAAGAGTAAGTGCCTGTTTATCTGTATTGATTCCGACGAATTCCACTCCGCCGATCGCTTCCTCTACCATCCGGTTTACTGCATTATTACCTGCGCCGCCGACACCGACAACGATGATCTTTGCAGAACCTTCAGCTTCATTTGTCATGATTTCTAACAAAGTGTAACCTCCTTCAATTTGCGGCTAAATCGCCAATATTAATAATCCCTCAAAAATGTGCGCTAAAAAAAGCTACACTATTTATATTATTATCAATTTGCTAATAATTCAATACTTTTCTTGAACTTACGCCGGATCAAACACAATATTTACGGTATCCTCAGAAAAATTCTCGAGGTGCAGCGTACCCGCCATACCATTGAGCTGCGGCAGAATCGCGGCGATCCTCGACATCTTCTCCTCAAGCAGGTTATCCCTGCCAAGTGCTGCGACAACCTCTCCGTAATGAAGTGTCATATTGTAATTTCCGTCAAGTTCAATGGAATCCGGCTTAATATCAAATCTTGAAATCAGCTTCGACAATGCAAGCAGCGTCTGGAAGATCGCATCGTCTTCGGTCTTGATCGTCTGCCCTACCTTCAGCGGTTCTTCCGTCAGTCCGGTGACCATCGGTACATCCTTCACGGCAGGTCGGAATTCCGTATCCGACGTGGACTCCATGACTGCTTCGAGCGCACCGTCATCCGCATTTTCTGTGCTGCTTTCCGCACTCACCGCCGGATCGCCGGACTCCTCCGGCGTGATCGCGTTCGGATCGGCCGCCGCGTTTGGGTCGGTTTCCGTATTCGGGTCGGTCTCCGTATTCGGATCAGTTTCTGCGTTCGGATCGGCCGCCGTATTCGGATCGGTTTCCGTGTTCGTGTCGGTTTCCGCGTTCGGGTCGGCTGCCGCGTTCGGGTCCGCCGCCGCGTTTGGATCGGTTTCTGTTTCTGTATTTGCGCCGTCCGAAGCGTCCGCATTCTCCGCCTCAAGAGCCTGCAGCACCTTACCGGTGGAATCGAAGTAATAGTCCACCCCGTCCTGCTCCACGAAACCTACGGGCAGGTTCTCAAGAACGTGCAGGAGCACCGTATTGTGCCCGGTATACTCCGCTTCGATCGTATCGATGAAGGGTGCCTCTTTCGGCTGAACCGTCTTCTTGATACGGGTCAGGTACAGAGAGTTTCTTTCCTTAAATCCGGTCATGACCATCCGGATCACCTCTTCGGAGGTATAGCGCGTATTGCCGATGACCGTGATATTCTCGTCCGGTACATAAAATACAGCCACAAAGATCAGGAAAGCAAGGGCAAGGGCTCCGATCACGGCGAGGATCGTGCGTCCCGCATGTCTGCGTTTTTTTCTCTTCTCCCGCAATTTCCACTCCTTAAACATTTGAATTCACCGGCTCCGGCCGGGTCATTAACTCGGTTATCCTTCCATGCGGCGGACATATTCCTTGAACATGTCACCCCGCTGCTCATAGTTGTCGAACTGTCCCCAGCTTGCGCATGCCGGTGACAGGAGCACCGCGTCTCCCTCGACCGCGTTGTCCGCGCAGCCCTGCACCGCCTGTTCCAGATTTTCAAAGAAATGGATCTTCTCTTTCGGAAATCCGTTGCGGACCGCCGTTTCGGCAATCGTTTCGGCCGTCTGGCCGATCAGCGCGAAATACTTCACCTTTCCGTCGAAAGCATTGATCCACTCATCGAACGGAAGCTGCTTATCGAAGCCGCCGCCGATCAGGAGGGTCGGCCGGTTCATTGCCTGGATGCCCTTGATCGCCGCGTCGGGATTGGTACCCTTGGAGTCGTTGTAATAGCGGACGCCTTTAACTTCCGTCACATATTCGATGCGATGCTCAACGCCCTTGAAGGCAGTGATCGTTCTGTGGATCGATTCCATCGGAACCTTTCCCGCGTAATACGCCATCGCAACGGCAACCATCACATTCTCGAAATTATGAAGTCCGAGGATCTGCAGATCCTTTGTATCTACGACCTCCGTGATACCGTTTTCATCCGCGATCTCGATCATCTGTCCGTTCAGATAGATACCTTTCTCCAGAACGCGGCGGCTGGAAAACCAGATCACCTGTGCCTTGCACTTTCCGCCGAAATCACGAAGGACCGCGTCCTCGTAGTTCAGCACGCAGATGTCCTCCGCCGTCTGATTTTCGGCGATCCGCTCCTTGCAGCGGATGTACTCTTCCATCGTATGATGACGATTCAGATGATCCTCCGTGATATTGGTAAGCGCACTGGCGACCGGATGGAATTCTTCGATCGTCTCCATCTGGAAGCTGCTGACCTCGGCAACCGTCCAGGTGGATTCCTTCTGCTTCAGCGACACATCGGTATAGGGTGTGCCGATA
>JAXJTA010000278.1:0-1318 GCA_036309825.1 Eubacterium sp.
CTGCCAGATGGTATCGTTCGCGGATCTCAAACGGCAGAATCTCGCGAAGGATCGTGTGTCCTCTCATTGCCTCGGCGACGCATTTCCGGATCATATTATTCGTGATGCCGGCGGTCAGCGGATAGATGGGTAGAAGCTGTCCTGTCAGTTCATCGTATGCGGCCGCAGAGAACAGTTCCGGATGTTCCATATAACGCCTTCCGCTCTTTTCCGTAACGAGACCGCGAAAAACGTATACCGCACCGGTTTTGATCGTATTACGGAGAAAAGGCATGTGGAACCAATTTACCTGAAGGCTTCCCGTTTCATCCGAAAGCTGCAGCATCGTGATCGAATTGCGGCCGAAGGTCTTGACGGCAGGCTTTCGGGTAACGGCAGCGATCACCGCGTTCTTTTCACCCGGAACGACCTCGCCGCACCGCACGGCCGGTTCATAAGAATCGTAATCCCTCGGGTAATAGCGGATCAGATCATCGATCGTATTGACACCGAGTGACGCGAACAGCTTCTCCGTCTTCTCTCCTATTCCTTTTATATTCCTGAGCGAACCTGCATCGATCGGCATCTCGTTCTCCTGTTCTTTCACAGCAAGAGCCACCGGACCTGCTTTGATAAGCCGGTCCGGTGGCCCGGATCATACTCTCTTGAATTTGTACGGGATCACTCCACGGAGATCACACAATAATATACCGGCTGACCGCCTGCATTGACTTCCACATCAATATCCGGATACTTTTCGGAGATCTTCTGCGCGAGACGATTTGCATTCTCTTCGGAATACTCCTGTCCGTAATAAACACTGATCAGTGCCGCGTCATCAAACATCATCTTGTCGACCGCCTCGGCGGAAACCTCCATGATGTCACTTCCCACACCGATAATACCGCTGTCGCCGACAGCCATGATATCGCCCTGATGGATCTCCACGTTATCGATCGTGGTATCTCTTACCGCGTAGGTGATCTCTCCGGTGCGTACCGTCTGGATCATCTCGAGCATCGTAGACTGGTTTTCTTCAACCGTCGCATCCGGCGCATAATTCAGAACCGCGGTAATTCCCTGCGGAACGGTCTTGGTCGGGATAACGATAATGTTTTTCTCCTGAACAAGCTCCTTCGCCTGATTGGCAGCCATAATGATATTCTTGTTATTCGGGAACAGGAAAATGTTCTCCGCATTGACAAGGTCGATGGCATTGAGCACATCCTCTGTGCTCGGGTTCATTGTCTGGCCGCCGGAGATCACATAATCAACGCCGAGGCCGTCGAAGATCTCTTTGAAGCCGTCACCGACGGAGACCGCGATAAAACCCACCTTC
>JAXJTA010000279.1:0-9611 GCA_036309825.1 Eubacterium sp.
GCCATCTGGTCATCCGCGATGTCCTGGAGAAGTATGCTTACCTTCCGGCGCGTGACAAGGCCTTCTATATGCGCCTTGTTGAGGGAACGATCGAGTACCGTCTGCGTCTCGACTATATCATCAACTATTTCTCGAAAACACGGACATCGAAGATGAAACCGGTCATCCGGGAGATCCTGCGGATGGGCGTCTATCAGATCGTCTATATGGATTCCGTACCGGATTCGGCAGCGGTCAACGAGAGTGTCCGCCTTGCCGTGAAAAAAAGTTTTTCCGGGCTTCGCGGCTTTGTGAACGGTGTACTGCGCTCTGTATCCGCAAAGCTTTTCGAGGTGAAATACCCGGTGCCGGAGGAGGATTTTCCGAAATATCTCGAAGTGGCTTATTCGATGCCGCAATATCTGTCGGCGAAGTGGATCGCTGAGTACGGCCGGGAGAAGACCGAGGAGATCTGCGCTTCTTTCCTGAAGGAAAGGCCGCTGACTGTCCGCTTCCGGAATGACGGTCAGGCACGGAAGGCGGCAGAAGAACTGCCGGATGACGGGCATGAGCATCCGTATCGTGACGAGCTGGACAGCACTGTGACGGCGGAGATCCTGAAGGAATTGACGGACAACGACGTTTTTGCAGCGGGGGCGGCATATGTGAAGAACGCGTGGAATCTTGCCGGAATGCGAGATCCGCAGGGCTTTGAGGCCTTCAGAGAGGGAAAAATCGTCGTGCAGGATGTGAGTTCGCAGCTGGCGGTCCGCGCGGCGGGGATCAAAGCCGGCGACAGAGTCCTTGATCTGTGCGCGGCACCGGGCGGCAAGAGCCTTCTGGCGGCCGATCTTCTCTGCGGAAGAGGAGAGGTAGTATCGAGAGACCTGACGCCGTTCAAGATGGAACTGATCAGGCAGAATATCGAGCGCTGCCACGCGGAGCTGATCCGCCCGGAGTGCTTCGACGCGACCGTTCGGGATGAGGAGAGCGTCGAGGCGTTCGATGTCGTTATCGCCGACGTGCCCTGTTCCGGCTACGGTGTTATCGGCAGGAAACCGGACATCAAATACAGAGCCGATGAGGAGAATCAGAGAGCGCTCGTTGACCTGCAGCGGCAAATCCTGACGAATGCCGCTGCCTATGTAAAGCCGGGCGGAACGCTTCTTTTCTCGACCTGCACCATCGGGAAAGCGGAGAATGCGGACACCGTCGACTGGCTTCTTCGGAATTTCCCGCTCACAGGCGTGGAACTGGCACCGCTTCTGCCGGAGGAACTGAAAGATGATGCGGAAGGCTGCATGCTGCAGCTCCTTCCGGGCGTTCATCCCTGTGACGGCTTCTTTTTTGCCAGGTTCAGAAAAAACGGAGAAAACGCATGATGACAGACAGGAATAGTACAACAAGCACCGGCGAGACTGCATCGGCGGCTGCGATCGATGCAGCACCGGGGACTGCGGCGCCCATTGCATCGGGGGCAGCGATCGATATCAAATCGATGATGCCCGGCGAACTGAAGGACCTGCTGGTATCCATGGGTGAAAAGCCATTCCACGCGAAGCAGCTCTTCGGCTGGCTGCATGACAAGCGGGTCGAATCCTATGATGAGATGACCACGCTTTCCAAAGCGCTCCGGGAAAAACTTTCCGCGCAGTATCCGCTCACCACGCTGAAGGTGGTACAGGAGCGGATCTCGAAGATCGACAGCACGAGGAAGTACCTCTTCGCCCTTCGGGACGGCAACGTGATCGAGAGTGTCTGGATGCAGTACAAGCACGGCAATTCTGTCTGCGTTTCTTCACAGGTCGGCTGCCGCATGGGCTGTCGTTTCTGCGCGTCGACGCTGGACGGACTGGTCAGGAGCCTGACCGCCTCCGAGATCCTGGAGCAGATCTATCAGATCCAGAGAATAACGGGCGAACGGGTATCGAACGTTGTTATTATGGGCAGCGGCGAACCGATGGACAATTATGACAACATCGTGCGCTTCGTACGCCTTGCCAGCATGGAAGGCGGCCTCAACATCAGCCAGCGCAATATCACGATCTAGACCTGCGGGATCGTGCCGAAGATGAAGGAACTCGCCGACGAGGATCTGTCCGTGACGCTGGCGATCTCTCTTCACGCGCCGAACGATGAGAAACGCAGGAAGTTGATGCCTGTTGCGAATAAATATTCGATCGCCGAGATCATCGATGCCTGCCGGTATTATTTCGAAAGGACGGGACGAAGGCTTACCTTCGAGTACGCCCTCGCGAAGGATCAGAACGACTCGGAAGAGGATGCCGCGGAGCTGGCGGGCCTTCTGCGCGGTCTGAACTGCCACGTAAATCTTATTCCCGTCAACCCCGTAAAGGAGAGAAATTTTTTGCGTTCGGAGCGCGATATTGTATACAGTTTCCAAAATAAGCTTGAAAAATATGGGATAAATGTTACTATAAGAAGGGAAATGGGCGCTGATATTGACGGCGCTTGTGGCCAATTACGCAAGAGCTATCTTGATGATAGTCAGGAGAAATCTATATGAAAGTATTTTCTGCAACCGATATCGGCCAGAAAAGACAGATGAACCAGGATTTCATCTATGTATCTGAAGAACCGGTCGGAAACCTTCCGAACCTGTTCGTGGTCGCAGATGGAATGGGCGGACACAATGCAGGAGACTTCGCTTCACGTTACGGAGTCTCTGTTGTTGTGGAGAGCGTCCGTCAGGACAAAAATTTCAATCCGGTTAAGATCATGCGCAACGCAGTAGAAGCAGCAAACCGTGAAGTTTTGAAGCAGGCACGCGACGACACTTCCATGGCCGGAATGGGAACGACCATGGTTGTCTGCACACTGGTTGGCGGCTACGCATACGTAGCCAATGTAGGAGACTCCCGCCTCTATATGGCAGGGGATGCTCTGAATCAGATCACACAGGATCATTCGCTGATCGCCGAAATGGTAAGACTTGGGGAGCTTACACCGGAGGAGGGCAGACGCCACCCGGACAAGAACATCATCACCCGCGCTGTCGGAACGGCCGATGAAGTCAGGATCGACTTCTTCGACATGAAGATGGAAGAGGGCAATAAGATCGTGATGTGTTCGGACGGCCTGACCAATATGGTGGAAGACAGTCGCATTTTCGCGATCCTTAACGATACAGAAGTTGAGGACAAGGCAAAAGCACTTGTTGATGAAGCGAATGCCAACGGCGGCCTGGATAACATTGCCGTCATTGTTGTGGAAGTATAAACGCAGCTTGAAAAGCAGCTTGACGAGGTGAGAGGATGTTAAAAGAAGGAGTTATATTAAGCGAACGCTACGAAATCATGTCTCGTATCGGTTCCGGCGGAATGGCGGACGTATACAAGGCACAGGATCGTAAGCTGAACCGTCTGGTTGCGGTCAAGGTCATGAAGGCCGAATTCCGCGAGGACACCAGCTTCGTTTCCAAATTTACGAAAGAGGCACAGGCAGCGGCCAAGCTGTCTCATCCGAATGTAGTAAATGTATATGATGTAGGAGAGGATAGGGGCCTTTACTTCATCGTTATGGAACTGATCGAGGGAATTACCCTCAAGAACTATATTGCCAAGAAGGGCAAACTGAGCGTGAAGGAAGCGACCAGTATCGCCATTCAGGCTTCTCTGGGACTGGAAGCGGCACATAACCGCGGCATCATTCACAGAGATGTAAAACCGCAGAATATCATCATTTCCACCGACGGCAAGGTCAAACTTTCCGACTTCGGTATCGCGAAATCGATGAATTCCAATACGATCACGGCCAACGTCATGGGATCCGTTCACTACAGCTCTCCGGAGCAGGTAAGAGGCGGCTATTCCGATGCCCGCGGCGATATCTATTCGCTGGGTATCACCATGTACGAGATGGTTACAGGCCGTGTGCCGTTCGACGGTGACACCACCGTGTCCATCGCGATCAAGCATCTGCAGGAGGAGATTGTTCCGCCGTCAATCTATACGCCGGATCTTCCGTATTCTCTGGAGCAGATCATTCTCAAATGTACGCAGAAGAACCCTGACCGCCGGTACCAGAATGTCGGCTCTATGATCGATGATCTGAAGAGATCGCTGATCGACCCGCAGGGCAACTTTGTCGTTATCGAGCCGCTCAGCGCGCACGCTTCCACCGTGCAGCTCTCCGACGATGAGACGGAGGCAATTCGTCATCAGCAGGGAGAAAAACGTCCGTATGAAGCGGATGACCGTCGAAGCAGACGGGAAGAGGAGGATCGCCGCAGAAAGCGAGACGAGGATTACGATACAGACGAATATGATGATGACGACGATGACGATGATGAAGACGAGGGTGGTGCTTCTGCGCTCGAGAAGATCCTTACGATCCTCGGCTTTGCGGTCGGAGCGATCATCATTATCGTCCTGATTCTGTTCATCGGCAGAATGGCAGGTATCTTCAGTTTTGGCAATAAGAGTGCTTCGACCAGCGCTTCTTCTTCTACCAGTGTGGTTTCCGAAAATCCGACCGATGTCGATGTTCCGGATCTCACCGGCATGACTCTCGAAGAGGCAACAGCTGCCGCCAATAAGAGCGGACTCGGTGTACATGAGAAGGCACAGGAAGCATCCGATCAGTACGCACAGGGCGTGGTTATCCGCATTGACGGCGTAGAAGTCGGGTCCAAAGTTCCGGTCAATACGACGCTTGAAGTAATCGTAAGTTCCGGTAAGGCGGATGTTCAGATCCCGGGCGGCCTCACAGGCGCGGCACAGGCGGATGCGGAGAACGCTCTCACTGCTGCGGGTCTCGTAGCAGGCGTACAGCTTGAGTATGATGATAACGTTGCGATCGGTACGGTCATTTCTGTAAATCCGGGCGAGGGCTCGATGGTTGCAGCCGGTTCCACGGTCACTCTGGTCGTAAGCAAGGGTCCGAATACTGCGGAGAACAACGTTGTAATTCCTGAACTGCGCGGAATGGCTCAGGCAGATGCCGAGGCAACGCTGCAGAGTATGGCTGTAAATTATACGATCGTCGGCGGAAGTGCCAATGATGTCGGTGTCGGAGAAGTAATCGGAACCGATCCCGCTTCCGGCACACAGATCGACAAGACAACGACAAGCGTCACCGTAACGGTCAACCAGGGCGGCAGCGGCAGATACGTATGCTACAGTCCGCTTTCCAAACCGTCCGGTTACAACGGCGGAACGGTCAAGCTCGAACTCGTTCAGGGCGATAAGGTAACGACCTTCTATGAGGGCTCAGATCCGTGGGGAGACGGCAACTACACCGATCCGATCGTCAGTGATTCCGGCGATGTGGGAACGATCAACGTATACGAGGATGGCGTATTGATTGCGCGTTATCCGAACGTTACCTTCACAGAAGAGTAAAAAACTGAATGAATGGCAGAATAATTAAAGGTATTGCCGGGTTCTACTATGTGTCCACAGTAGAATCCGGCACTTATGAATGTAAGGCAAAAGGAATATTTCGCAAGGACAGGCAGAAGCCTCTTGTAGGCGACCGCGTGCGCATCGAAGTGCTGGATGAGAAGGAGAAAAAGGCCAATCTGGTCGAGATCTATCCCCGTACCAACGAGTTGATCCGCCCGGCGGTGGCAAATGTAGACCAGGCAATGGTCTTCTTCGCTCTGCGCAGTCCCGACCCGGACGGAACGCTGCTGGATCACTTCCTCGTTATGATGGAACATCAGGGTGTTCCTGTTTTTGTATGCTTCAATAAAAGTGACCTCGTGGACAGCGCCGAAGCAGAGCACTGGAAAGAGATCTATTCCTCCTGCGGCTACGATGTGCTGGTGATCAGTGCGGGAAATAATGAGGGTACTGAGGAACTTAAAAGTCGCCTCCATGGAAAAACGACCGTGATCGCGGGACCTTCCGGAGCCGGAAAATCGACGGTCACGAATCTGATGCAGAAGGAAGTGGTTATGGAGACCGGCGAGCTGAGCACGAAGCTAAAGCGCGGCAAGAATACAACGCGCCATTCCCAACTCATCGACTGCGGGGAAGAGACGTTTTTCTGCGACACACCGGGCTTCACGTCGCTGGATATTCCGTCGATGAAACCGGAGGAACTGCAGTATTGTTTCCCGGAATTTGCGGAGCATGAGAAATACTGCCGTTTCCAGGGCTGCTCGCACATCAGCGAACCGGACTGCGGCGTCAAGGACGCGCTCGCGGAAGGCAGGATCGCGCCGGAACGTTATGAGAATTATCGAAGGTTCTATCTGGAACTGAAGGAACAGGAGAGACGAAAATACTCATGAGAGTCTATATCATTTCGGGCGGAACGATCGATGCGGAGACGTTTCGAAAGTATAGAGGGGCTTTCCCGCCGGATGCGGTCATCGCCGCGGATAAGGGGCTGGAGTTCTGCCTCAGGGAAAAAATCACACCGGATCATATTGTCGGTGATTTCGACAGTGCCAAAGAGGGCACGCTGGATTCCGGCAGGGAGAGTGCGCCAGAGGCAAGCATTGCGCTGTACCGTCCGGAGAAGGATATGACCGATACCGATATCGCCGTGGAGAAAGCGATCGCGATCGGCGCCACGGAGGCAGTACTCTTCGGCGCGACCGGCACGCGCCTGGATCACACGATGGCAAATATTTTTGATCTGTGTAAGTTCTTTGAACGCGGTATCACGGGCATCATCGTCGATGCGTATAACCGGATCACGTTGATGCCGGAGCGGCATTTTACGATCCGCAGGTCGGAGCAGTACGGCGGTTTTGTGTCTTTCATGCCGGTTCGCGGACCGGTTAAGGATGTGACGTTCACCGGTTTTAAGTACTCGCTTTCGCACGCGGAGTTGTTCCAGGGTGATGGCGGACTCGCTGTAAGTAATGAGATCGTGGCGGAGACTGCCGTTGTGTCATACGCGGAGGGGATCCTCGTTATGATGGAGACGAAGGATTGATTGGCGATGTCAAATTTCATATGACTGTCAAGGCTTTCATCAATTAAGATCTTCTTCGGCATCGATCGATGCAGGTTCTCTTTTATTTTGATGCTATCAATTCCTGTCGGCATCGATCATCATTCAAAAATATTCAAATCGATGTATTTTTCTCAGCAATTTTAAAGCGATTCATCGATATTTCCTTTTTTCTTCTATATCGATGCACATTCTGAACAATTTCCCCAGTTTGCTGCATCGAATTCTTCCAAGCAAGTTGATTCCGATGCCGACATCAAATCCGGGCATCGGGTCGCGATTCTGAACCATTTTTCGATGCCGGAATTTAATCCGGACATCAAATCCGGGCATCGGGTCGCGGTTCTGAACCATTTTTCGATGCCGGAATTTAATCCGGACATCAAATCCGGGCATCGGGTCGCGGTTATAAAACATTTTTCGATGCCCACAATTAACTCTCAATAGGCAATTAACTCTCAATAGGCAATTAACTCTCAATAGACAATCATCTCTCAAATAAGATGAAAAAAATTATGTAAGAAAAAAACCATTATAATGAATCCACTGGAATTTTCCTATCAAACGTGCTATAGTTTGACTGAAATCAAGGTTCGAGCAGTAATCAGATGTTATATTCTTCTTGTAATCAAGGACAGCAATGAGTAAACATTCATGAGGAATTCTACCGGGTAATATCGATATGAATTCCGCAGCATGAGGAAGACAGAGGTCTTCGGGAGGCAGTTATGAGAGAAGTGAATACAAGGAAAGCAGCTGTTGTGGGATGTGGTTTTGTCGGCTCGTCGACCGCGTTTGCGCTGATGCAGAGCGGATTGTTTTCGGAGCTGGTGCTGATCGATGCGGATCGAAACAAGGCCGAGGGCGAAGCAATGGATATCAGTCATGGCCTTCCGTTTGCCAGACCGATGCAGATCTATGCGGGAACTTACGATGATGTTGTTGACGCTTCGATCGTTATTGTAACAGCCGGCGCAGGACAGAAGCCGGGGGAGACCAGACTTGATCTGGTGAAGAAGAATGTAGGCATCTTCAAGTCGATCATTCCGGAGATCGCGAAGCGCGATTTCGGCGGTATCCTTCTCGTTGTGGCAAACCCGGTAGATATTCTGACTTACACGGCGCAGAAGCTTTCCGGTCTTCCCGAGAATCGCGTGTTCGGGTCCGGTACGGTTCTGGATACAGCCAGATTGAAATACCTGCTCGGCGAGCATCTGAATGTCGACAGCCGAAGCGTACATTCCTTTATTATCGGCGAGCACGGGGACAGCGAGATCGCCGCGTGGAGCAGCGCCAATGTATCCGGTGTTCCGCTGAATGATTTCTGTGAGATGCGAGGCCACTTCGAACATCTTGAATCGATGGAACGCATTGCGGACAGCGTTCGCAACAGTGCGTATGAGATCATTGAGAAAAAACACGCGACCTACTACGGTGTAGCGATGGCTGTTCGGAGAATCTGTGAGGCGATCGTTCGTGATGAGAAATCAATTCTGCCGGTATCGTTTATTCAGCATAATAATAATGGCGTTGATGGCGTGGCACTGAGCATGCCGGTCATCGTCGGTAAGGATGGCATCGAGAATCCGGTACCGATCCGATTGAGTGAAAGCGAGCAGGCGGAGCTGCAGAAATCCGCGGCAACATTAAAGGAAGTTATTGAGAAATCCGTGCAGCTCTGACCCACAGAGAATCGAATTTCAGCGCATCGGATTTACTGATAGCGAATTTCAGCACATCGGATTTATCGATATAGAATTTCAGTACATCGGATTTATCGATATAGAATTTCAGCGCATCGGATTTATCGATATAGAATTTCAGCGCGTCGGATTTACCGATATCGGATTTTGAGGTATCGAATGAAGGATTGGAATATTACTTTTCCGGAAAAATGCAAATACTGCGGAGAGAAGTGCCTGGAGCAGATCGATTTTCTGCAGGGGCTTCCGCCGGAAAGGCTGCAGCTCATCATGGACACGGCTGCAAGAGGAAATTATCAGAAAGGCAGCGTGCTCTTCCGGGAAGGTGACCCGGTCGATGCGATCCATGTGATCCATGAGGGCAAGGTGAAGCTGAGCTGCTATGACAGTGAGGGCAGGGAACAGATCGTCGGCGTTTTTTCGGATGGGGACACGATCTGGGAAGGCATCTTCATGGATGACAGCTACTATCCCTATGACGCGGTCTGCCTCACAGATGTGAGGACCTGCCGCATTGCCCGGACCGACATGGAGGAGATCATGAAAGACCCGATGATCTCCATGCGTATCGTTGGCCTTCTGAGCCGCAAGCTCCATGATGCCAATGAGAGAAACGTTTTGCTCTCCACGAGCAGCCCGAAGACCAGGCTTGCTGGATTCCTGCTGTATCGCAGCAGGCATACGGCGGGCGATACGATCACGATGAAGCTCGATGATATCGCGGCATCGATCAACCTCCGACCGGAGACGGTCAGCCGCCGGATCAAAGACCTGGAGAAGGATGGTCTGGTTCGAAGAACCGGCCAGAGCGGGATACAGATCCTTGACGCGGAAGCGCTCGGCGAGATCGAGTGACAGCCCGGACAAAAAGTGCCGGGGATTCCGCGAAAAAACTTAACTATTTTCAGACCGGTACTGCGTTGGCGTGGTGCCGGTCATTTTTTTGAAGATTTTTGAAAAATACAGATTGTCTTCATAACCGACAGAGTAGGAGATCGA
>JAXJTA010000280.1:0-2935 GCA_036309825.1 Eubacterium sp.
GAAGCCGCCGGCACTTATGCCCCGTCCTTCGGGGCAAGCCCGCCGTGCGAGATTCGTACTTGCACGATATCTCGCACGGCGGGCGCAAGTGCACTGAACGCCAGCGAAGCGGGGCATTATGTGCCGCTGCGAGCTGAATAGAGCGGAAGCGTCTTTGCGTTGGCAGTTTTTTTGCGTCAACAGCCTTTATTTCTTTGTTCCTCCGTTCAGGATGCAGCCCGCAACGCCGATCCCGATCTCGGAAAGTTCTTTCACGCCCTTCACAACGTACTGTCTTCTCGCGTAATCCGCCATCACTACATACAATGCCAGATCCACATGTTTAACCAGCATCATCGCATCAACGAGCATCGCCGACGGCGGTGTGTCCAGAATCAGCACATCACAGGAAGAACGCAGCGTTCTGATCAGTTCGCCCATCGCCTTGCTGCCGAGGATCTCCACATGTTCACTTGGTGTCGATGCTCCCATGAGCACCCGCAGGTTCATCGTATCATCGCCGATTCTTGCCAGTGCCGTGGATGCTCCCGCTTTGCCGCGCAAAACTTCCGCAAGACCCGGGAAGGTTCCTTCTACGCCGAAGATACTCTGCAGAGACGGATTTCGAAGGTCACAGTCGACCAGAATGACCTTGCGGCCCTTCTTCGCCATCGAGATCGCCAGATTGGCCGCTGCCGTCGATTTGCCCTCTCCGGGGATCGAACTGGTGACCATCAGCGTCTTCGTTTTTTTCTCCGCCATGCGCCGCTCCAGACGGGTGCGGATCAGCCGCATCGCCTCTACGTAGTCCTGCTGCGGATTATCATCGAGAATATTGATGCCCTTTCCTTCGGAACGCGCCCGTTTGCGCAGGCGGTATCGAGGCAGAACGCCGAGACAGGGCGCGCTGATGACCGATTTCAGATCCTCTTCCGTGCGTACCGTCCGGAATGTGTACATATACAGGACGATGACCAGAATGCCGAGAAGGATTCCCGCCATCGCGCCTTTTTTGATCGAGCCGCGCTCGGTCACAAGCTTTCCGCCGTCCTGCGGAACACCGTTATCATCGATCACTTCGAGATTCGTCGGACCGACTACATATTGCGCCACGTCGGGCGTATTTTTGATCACTGACTGCAGGATCTCATAGGCTGTTTCGCCGTCATCCGCCGTCACATCGATCGTCAGCAGGTTCGTGCCCTCGATATTCGTCACCTGTATATTTCCCGGGATCGCCTCCATACCGAGATCTTCCGCGACGATTCCGGAGAGTGCGCCGCTCGTCAGAATATAGGGAAAAACTTTTCCCACCTGGCTGGCCGTCTGCGCATCGGCACCGTCATAGCCGATGCCGCTCTTTCCCGTCACGGAAACGGTCGCCTCTGCCGTATAGACAGGAACATAGGAGACGCGAACACGGAAGTAGAAGGCCGCCGCCAGCGCAGCCGCCAGCAGAACCGGGATCCACCAGAGCCGGCGGAACGTGTGCAGAAAATCCGTGACAAACGACATAAAGTCGATCTTCTTCAATTCTTCCCTTTTTTCGGAGGCCCGATAGGATGAATACTCGCTCATACTCCCGCCTCCTTTCCGTCATTCGCCGCGGAGGACCGCTTCGATACGTCCGCCGCGTCGGCATTGTAATAACGTCCGTACCGGCCGTAGTGACCGTAATTACCGTAGCGCCCGTAATGGCCGTAGTGACCGTACCGGCCGTAGCGCCCGTAACTTCCGTAACCCGCCGTTGCTCTTCTGCCGCCCGGAAGCGTCCGGACTTCATTCAGTATACAGCCGCCGAAGGACGCGCTGCAGTCGCGAAGAGCATCCGCCGCGTCATTCAGATCGCCGCTGTCCGTACGATTATAACCGACAACGAGAAGGCTCATATCCGCGTAATCGGCGATCGCCTCCGCATCGGAGGAACTGCTCATGGCCGGCGTATCGATGATCACGTAATCCATCGATTCCCGCAGAATTTTGATCAGGTTGATAAACTGCGTAGAGGATACCAGATCCGCGGAGTTCTTGTGTCTCTCCGCATCCAGTACCAGATGCAGATTCTTATCCTCGAGAAACAGAATCTTTTTGGCATAGCCAGCCAATACGGCTGAAACAGACATGGAGGGATCCACCGCCATATCGAAGATCCGGTACAGTCCCGGATCTATCAGATTGCCTTCCACCAGCGCCACCTTATAGTCCTGGCGTCCCAGGGTCATAGCCAGATTGGCGGCAACCGTTGTCTTGCCCTCACCCTCTTCCACGCTCGTCACAAGAATCGTTTTTGCCTTATTCTGGCGGGCTGTGGAAGCCGTGATCGCGGCGATCTTCCGGAATCTCTCATTGAATTCAAAGCCGACCCTGCCGCTTCCGATCAGGAGATTTTTCTTCTTGCCCGGTCTTTTTTTCTCATGATAGATCATGCCAAGATCGCGCGCATCGAGCTTGTCATTCAGATCCGCCTCCGATTTGATCGTGTCATGCTGCCAGGAAAGTGCCATAAAGCAGACGATCAGGAGCACGAAGGTTCCGGCAAAAACTTTTTTTTCCCGGGACGAGGCGGAAAACATCTGGTCGGGATACTCGGGAACTCCCGGCTGCTGCAGCACCTGCATGATCATATTGTCAGAAACATACTGCGTCAGATTCGCGTAGTTCTTGATGATCGACTGTGTGATCTTGTAGGCTCTCTCCGGCGTCGCTGCCGTGACAGTCAGCGTCATCAGATTCGTTTCATCGATGACGGACGCCGTCGCCGTTGCGTCGAATTCACTGATGTTCAGATCGCGGCAGACCTCTTTCTTCAGGAGAGCGCTGTTCAGAACATTGCTGAAAGCCTCTGCCATGACCTGTGCCGCGCTCAGATTGGACTGTGTGTAAGTCCCGGCCTGTTTCGTGGTGATTACAAAAGTCGCGTTCGCCGTATAGGTCGTGGAAAAATTCGCCTGCGAGA
>JAXJTA010000281.1:0-4001 GCA_036309825.1 Eubacterium sp.
GGATATGAGCAGGGTGCCGCGATGGCAGGCTTCCTCGGTGGGGAGACCGTTCCGATCCGCGATCTGTTATACGGAACGATGCTTCCGTCCGGTGCCGAAGCATGTACGGCGCTTGCCAATATCGTTGCGGGTTCCGAGGCGGATTTTGTAACGATGATGAATGCCAAAGCGCAGGAGCTGGGCATGAATACCACGAATTTCGTGAACTGCACGGGACTCTTTGATGTAAATCATGTATCCTCCTGTGCGGACCTTGCAATCCTCCTGCAGACAGCACTGCAGAATTCCGATTTCCGTTCGGTATTTACCACGCACGTTTACACCTGTACGCCGACGTCGCAGCACGCGACGGGTCTGACGCTGAACAGTACCCTGTTTTCGAACCTTTCCAGTTCCACACTGGATAACGGAACGACGATCGAGGGCGGCAAGACCGGATATACCGATGAGGCGGGACGCTGCCTGGCATCGATGGCGAAATCCCAGAATGGCACGGAATATATTCTGGTTACGACCGGAGCATTCTCGGACGGTTCGGCACCGCACATCAGTGATGCAATCACGATCTACAGCCAGCTGCCGTGATGAACTACACATACATGCTGCGCTGCGCAGACGGGTCACTCTACACGGGCTGGACAAATGATCTGCAAAAACGTATTGCCACCCATAATGCCGGCAAAGGAGGCTATTACACGGCCAGTCACCGTCCGGTGGAACTGGTGTATTACGAAGAATTTGAAACAAAAAGTGAGGCGATGCGCCGTGAAGCTGCTATCAAGAAGCTGAAGCGGGAAGATAAACTCGCTTTAATCGAAGAAGGATCTCACCCGCTGCGGTGAGATCCTTCTTTAATTCCCCGATAGGAAACGTGCAGGCAGGACAGAAAATGTCCTCGCAGCGACATTTGGACTGAGCTGCTAATTGATTAATTTTCGAAGGTGCCTTCAAGCAGCGAGGGAAACGGAGCCAGAGGACTTTTCTGTCCTGTACGTATTTTTTGTAATAAAAAAGATCCCCACCGCAGCGAGGATCTTTTTTATCACAGTTTGATGTTCTTCAGCAGGTCACCCATGCTTGTGGTAACGGCTTCTGCCTTCGGAAGCTTGTAATCCTTCGGGAAGGAAGTCTCTTCTGCTGCAGTCTCTTCTGCAGCGCCCTCTTCAAGAGCTTTCATGGAGAGGCTGAGCTTGCCGTCCTTAACAGCGATTACTTTTACCTTAACTTCCTGATCCTTGCTCAGGACATCCTCCGGAGATTTCACGCGCTTGCGGGAGATCTGGGATACATGAACAAGTCCGGACAGACCGTTCCCGAGATTGATGAATGCGCCGTACGGCTGAATGCTCTCAACCTTTCCTTCGAGTACGGATCCGACCTCTACAGCCGCGATACGTGCTTTTCTCTCTTCGGCTGCTTTTGCCTTGAGAACCTCTACTGCGGAAAGGATCAGACGGCCTTTCTCCGCGTCAACCTCACGAACGATAACCTGGATCTCCTTCTGGAGATACTCGTTCAGGTCATTGACATGTCCCAGTGCAAGACGGGATGCCGGAATGAATCCGCGAACGCCTTCTACGTTGGAAACAACGCCCTTGTTTACAACAGCGTCAACGGTGACCGTCAGAACGGTCTTCTCTGCCTGGTACTCTTTGAGCTTTTCCCAGTTCGCTTCGCCTTCGTCCTTGAAGGATTTGAAGGAAGCGTCGATTTCTTTGTCGAAATCTGTCATTGTCATAGTTTCATCTGCCATTTGAGCCACCTCATTCATTAAAAATTCTTAGTCAAGTATACCATAGAATCGTATTGTCGGGTATAAAAAACGATGCTATTATAAAAAAATGGAGGTACGGAACATGAAGAAAAGAGAGGAAATCTATATTGTCGGCCATCGAAATCCGGATACGGATTCGATTTGTTCAGCGATCTCTTACGCGGATATAAAAAACCGGACCGAGAAGAAGAAATTTCTCCCGATGCGTGCGGGACAGATCAACGAAGAGACGGAGTTTGTTTTGAAACACTTCGGGATCGAGACCCCGGGTTATCTCCCGGATGCAGGAACGCAGGTGGAAGAGATCGAGATCCACGAGGTTCCCGGCGTATCCGGCGGCATTTCCGTCAAGCAGGCATGGGCCAGCATGAAGGAGCAGGGGATCGTCACGCTGCCGATCACAAATAAGAAAAACGAACTGGAAGGTCTCATTACCGTCACCGATATCGCGAAATCCTACATGGATGTCTATGACAGCGATGTACTCTCCCAGGCCTGCACACAATATAAAAGTATTGCCGAGACACTTGACGGGGAGATCCTCGTCGGTGACGGCGAAGGCGTTTTTGACAAGGGACGCGTCGTGATCGGCGCCTTCCATCCGGATACGATGGAAGCCTATCTGAAGGAAAACGATCTGGCTATCGTCGGCAACCGTGCCGAGGACCAGCTCTGCTGTCTCGACCTGAAGACCAGCTGTATCGTTGTCGGCCTGGGCGCAAAGGTCAGCGAGTCGATCCTTCGACTGGCCAGACTGAACGGCTGCGTAGTCGTCAGCAGCCCGCATGATACCTATACGATCGCGCGGCTCATCAACCAGGCGATCCCGATCCGTCATCTGATGATGAAAGAGAATCTGATCACCTTCCGCGTGACGGATAAGATCGATGATATCGAGACGATCATGAAGAACAGCCGTCACCGTGACTATCCGATCCTCGACAGAAAGGGACGCTACCTCGGTACGATCTCCCGCAGAAACCTGCTCGGTCATCACGGAAAGAAGCTTATTCTTGTCGATCATAATGAGAAATCGCAGGCAGTTCTCAATGTAGAGGAAGCCGACATTCTGGAGATCATCGACCATCACCGCCTCGGTTCTCTCGAAACGATGTCACCGATCCTTTTCCGCAACCAGCCGGTAGGCTGTACTGCCACGATCATGTATCAGATCTATCAGGAGAAGGAACTGGAGATTCCGCCGAAGGTAGCGGGACTTCTCTGCTCCGCCATCATTTCCGACACGCTGCTGTTCCGTTCGCCGACCTGCACGCCGAAGGATAAGGCTGCGGCACAGGCTCTGGCAAAGATCGCCGGAATCAAGGATATTGTGAATTACGCGTCGGATATGTTCCGCGCAGGCAGCAATCTGGAGGATAAATCCGACGATGAGATCTTCTTCCAGGATTACAAGCGCTTCATTATCGAGAAGGCCACCTTTGGCGTCGGCCAGATCAGCTCGATGTCCGCGGAGGAACTCTCCTACATTAAGAGCCGTCTGATCCCGCATCTTGAGACGGAATGCGGCAAGCATGAGGTGGCCATGGTCTTCTTCATGCTGACTAATATAATAGAAGAAAAAACGGAGCTTCTGTATTACGGAGACGGCGCGGAGGACCTCGCAAGAGATGCCTTCCACGTGGAGCCGAAGGACGGCGGATTCATTCTGCCCGGCGTGATCTCCCGCAAGAAACAGCTGATTCCGACATTTATGCAGGTCCTGCAGGACAGAGCGTAATCGTTGAAAAACATACTGGTTTTTGAGTAGAAGGAGTAAAAAAATCGCTATTTTTCACAGATACCAAAAATATTATTGCATGTGAAAATAACGCGTGCTATAATTTCGACCAGTGAAGCAAAAAAGTAGAATTCACGCAATTAAGGAGGAACAAAAGACCATGGCATACGTAGATGACGTCCTGGCACAGGTAATCGAGAAAAACCCGGCACAGCCGGAATTCCATCAGGCAGTAAAAGAGGTTCTGGAATCTCTTCGCCCGGTTATTGAGAAACATGAGGAAGAATACAAGAAGATCGCTCTTCTCGAGCGTCTGGTCATTCCGGAGCGTCTGATCAAATTCCGTGTTCCGTGGGTAGATGATAAGGGACAGGTTCAGGTAAATACCGGATACCGTGTTCAATTCAACAGCGCAATCGGACCGTACAAGGGCGGCCTTCGTCTGCATCCGAGCGTAAACGAGTCCATTCTGAAATTCCTTGGATTCGA
>JAXJTA010000282.1:0-2001 GCA_036309825.1 Eubacterium sp.
AAGTAGTAATACACCTGCCCCTTTACACCGATTTTGACTACTAACGGCTGCTGTGTTGTGCCGGGTTATGCGGATCTGCTACAGAATCACCGCTTTCCCGGCACTTATGACACAAGCGAGAAAACCGCGCAAAACCGGGCTTTTCCGGGCATAACAGCGCATTGAAGGAAGGTTGAAAATTTTGATAAAAATCCTATTCGTGTGTCACGGCAATATTTGTCGTTCCGTCTCTGCGCAGTACATTTTGCAGCAGATGGTGAACGAAAGAAATCTTACCCGGAAGTATGAAATAGACTCGGCGGCAACGTCCCGGGAGGAGATCGGAAATCCGATCTATCCGCCGATGAAGAAGGCGCTGGAGCAGAGGGGGATTCCGATCGGGAACCACAGGGCAAGGCAGATCGAGCGGCGGGATTACGACAAATGGGATCTGATCGTCGCAATGGATTCGGAGAACCTGTATTATCTCGACCGGATCCTGGGCGGTGACCCGGAAGGCAAGGTGCGGTATCTCATGGCCTTTGCGGGGCAGCCGGAGAGGCAGATCGAGGATCCATGGTACACGAGGAATTTCGGGCTCTGCGCCGATGAGATCAAAGAGGGCTGCGAGGCTCTCCTTGAATATTGCGAGAAAAAACTGCCGCACTGACGATTTTTTATATCAGTGTGGCAGCTCCATTCAATACTTTATTTCGCGTTTGCTAAGCGGGGATCCTTGAAGGAGTCCTTGAAGTCACTTTTCCATGGCTCCCGGTAGCTGCCGTCAAAGCAGGTGTGGGATACCGGGAAACGGTTTCCCGTCATCTTTGCGTTCGGGCGGAAATCCGCTGCAGGGTAGCCGACATACAGAAGGGAACAGATATCAAAGTTGTCCGGAATCTCGAAAAGGTTCCGGGCCTTTTCTTTGTCAAAGTAGCTGATCCAGACGGTACCGAGGCCGAGACTCGCGGCCTCCAGCATCATGTGTGTCTGCACGATCGTGGCGTCGATATCGCCGAAGGTCTCACCGGATTCCAGGTGACGGCCGCAGACGTTTTTGTCATAGCAGACCAGAAAAACAAGCGGCGCTCCGTAATAGTACACGTTGTGCTTGTCGTCGCCGAGACGCCCCGCGCTTTCATCGAGATCGCGGTACTTCTGATCGAAGCCGAAGGTGCAGATCTCCTGAACTTTGGCCAGCTGTTCGGGCGTATGCAGAACGAGGATCCGCTGCGGCTGGAAATCCATCGCGGTCGGCGCCCAGCGGCCGGATTCGAGAATCATATCGATTTTTTCTTTTTCTACAGGGCGCGGATCGTATTGGCGTACCGTGATCCGCATCTTGGAAATATCCATAAAGTCCATTGTATTATCCTCCTAATCCGAATTCGCTGTCAGGCATTCTCGCGGGCAACGTTTTTCTCGCTTTTGACCGGTGCGTTCTGACTGTGCAAAAACGGAGAGAGCGGCTTATAGACGATCATGGCACCGATCGAGTACAGTGCGCACTGGAAGAAGTTGACCGGGAAGGCCCACAGGCAGGCGCGCAGCTTGGAGTTGATGAACGGAAGGATCTTCGCGTACAGTGCCAGGATCTGATCGATCGGCATGAAACCGGAGTAAAGCGGCAGAAGTACAAAGTAGTTCAGAAGGATCGCGGCGATTCCGGATACAGCGCTTCCGGCAAGGCAGCCGAGTACGGCCGTCCGCTTGGTCTTGCGGCGCTGATAAAGAAGGCCGGCGGGTACGACAAAGGCAGTGCCCATCAGGAAGTTCGCCAGTTCACCGATGCCCATGGTGCTCGTGGAGAAGAGCTGAAGCAGGTTTTTGATCAACTCGACCAGCATGCCGCTGACCGGACCGATCGCGAACGATACAAGGAGTGCGGGAACGTTGGAGAAGTCCATGCGCGCAAAGGATGGCGCGAAGGGTGCGGGAATCTCAAAAAAGGCGATAACGTAAGAGATTGCCGAGAAGATCGCGATGATCGTGAGCCGCCGCACGGTGGAGATGCTGTTGGTA
>JAXJTA010000283.1:0-3994 GCA_036309825.1 Eubacterium sp.
GTACTCTCCGCTGTAAAGATCGGTGAGAAGAAGGCAGATAAAGGCATGACGCTTGTTGCCGGTGCCGACTATACGGTAACGATCCGCGCGGATAAACTGCCATCCGTCATGAATCTTGCGGACGATATCCTGCAGGAGAAGATACGTTCTTTTCTCGAACAACCGGAGATCCGCATTCTGCGTAAGACGAAGCGAAAAGAAGAGGAGACGGATATTCGTCCCTGGATCTATGAATTTTCTTATGAAGGAGAAAACCGGTATCACTGTCTGCTTTCCGCAGGCAGCGTACAAAATCTGAAGCCGGATCTTGTGATCAAAGCCTTTGCGCTCTATCTCGGCGGCGACATTGAACCGGCAGATCTGTTGATCCACAGAAACGATATTTTTGCAGATACGGGCGAAGACGGAAAACGTAATCTGGTTCCGCTTGATGCCCTCGGAGAAGTCATTGAATAAGAAAATTGTTGCCGCGAGGATGCCGCTTTACGGAACTTCCTGCATCGTCACCGTTCTGTACGAGGACGGTCACGCAGCGGAAGTTTCCGTCATTTCCGAAGAAAGGCCGTCTCCCCTCGGTAATATCTATCTCGGAAGAATCGAAAATATTCAGAAAAATCTCGGTGCAGCCTTTGTTCGTCTCGGCGAGGAAGGAAACGGTTACCTGCCGCTGCCAAAGGGCAGCTCTCTGAAGCAGGGCGATGAGATCCTCGTGCAGGTCGAAAAGGAAGCGATCAAGCAGAAGCTGCCGCGACTTACGGCGGAACTTACGATGCCGGGCCGCTACATGGTCCTTACATCCGGCGATGCCGCTGTCCATTTCTCCAGAAAACTCACTTCTGAGGAAAAAGAACGGATCGGTGCAGCCATCCGCGAGGTCTGTCCGGTCGATACCGACAGGAAGATCGGCGTCGTTGTCCGAACCAACGCGCGGGAAGCATCTCCGGAGGAGTTGGCGGAAGAGTACCGGATCCTTCATGAACGGCTCGGTGCGATCCTTCAATACGGACCGACCCGCACCTGTTATTCGTGCCTCTTCAAAGCCCCCGGTGACTGGGTCCGCATGTTGAAGAGCTGTTCTCTGGAGGATCTGGAGAAGATCACAACGGATTCCGAAATCGTATACCGGGAGATCACGGAATGTCTTCGGGAAACCGGAAGCGGGCAGCGTGTGAATGTCTCTTTCTATGAGGATCCGATGGTCAGCCTCTATAAGCTGTTCAATTTCACAACGCTTCTGACCGAACTGGAGACGAACCGGGTCTGGCTGAAATCCGGCGGCTTTCTCGTGATCGAGCAGACAGAGGCCTTCACCGCGGTGGATGTTAATACCGGACGCATGACCGTGAAGAAGTCCCCGGCTGAGACGGCTGCCCTTACGAATCGGGAAGCCGCCTGCGAACTGATCCGGCAGCTGCGTCTCAGGGAATTATCCGGCACGATCCTCGTTGATTTCATTAATATGAGAGATCCTTCAGAGCAGAAGGCGCTGATCGAATATATGCGGACCCTTCTTCAGAGCGATTCCGCGAATACCAATATCATCGATTTTACAGCACTCTGCATCTGTGAGATCACACGAAGAAAAACAAGAAAATCATTTAAGGAGCAGATAAAAACGATCCATGACACAGATCCCTTATGAATCCATCCGTTATTCCGTTCCGGATTACCTACCCCGGAAGAAAAAAACATTTCGCCGTTTAAAAGCCTGGCAGAGCATATTATTTTACGGATGTCTGATGTTGGTCCTGCTGTTTGTCCTCGACCCGCTCTATCTGACACTCTTCGGTGAGATCGGCGGTACGATTACCTCACAGCTTACCATGCTCGCGGCATCGATCCTCTTTGTCATTCTGATGCGGGCCGATCCGCGGGAGGTCTTCCCTTTCCGGAAACCGAAGATCGGCGGCATTTTCGGCGTGCTGGTCGTCATGTGCGGCGCTTATCTGGCCGATATTATCATCAGTTCGCTCATCCTGTTCATTGAACCGGAGCAGACGCAGGCGGTCAACGATTCGATGGAGAGCCTTTTCTCGGGACCTTCTATCATTCTGAATCTTCTTCTGATCGCGCTTCTTCCGGCGATCTGTGAGGAGGCTCTGCACCGTGGTGTTATTCTTGCCGGCCTGCGCAACAGTTTTTCCAATAAGATCCTCGTGATCGGCATTTCCGGTTTTTTGTTCGGCATCTTCCATATCATTCCGATCCGCTGGTGGGCACCGATGCTGATCGGCTTTGTCATGGCCTATTTTGTCTGCCGGACAGAAAACATGTTTTATTCCTGTCTGCTTCACTTTGCCAATAACGCGTTGATCTACCTGATCTCGGCAGCGGCGCAGGGGGCAGTGCAGGCATCCGGAATTGATTCCTACATCGAAGCCGCGGCGGCATCCGTTTCGGTCCTGCAGCTCGGGGTCACGATCGCCTTTTACGGCGTTCCCATTCCGATCCTTATCTATACAGGCTGCTGGCTCGTCCGGAGAGCATGTTCTC
Source organism: Eubacterium sp. (assembly GCA_036309825.1). Classification (GTDB taxonomy): domain Bacteria; phylum Bacillota; class Clostridia; order Lachnospirales; family Lachnospiraceae; genus Bilifractor. Next base: position 2,494 of record JAXJTA010000283.1, read on the forward strand.
CCAGAAGGGTCCGTTTCGCGGAACCGGGAAGAGAGCGATTTACCCTCTGGACTCTTCTCGGAACAACACTGGCGATCGGCCTTACGGGAATCATTATTTTTTGCATCGGCCTGTTGTAAATAAAGGTTATTTTCGTTATACTGGATCATGGTGATTTTCTGTAACGGAATTTTACACACATATTTAGCATGAACTTTCAGGAGGAATATACATGTCTCGCGTAGCAGTCATGACCGATACGAACAGCGGCATCCCGAAGGAGCGGGCGGAGAAGCTCGGCATCTACCTTCTGCCGATGTCCTTTCTTGTAAACGGAAAGATCTATTATGAAGGAATCGATCTTACGTATGAAGAGTTTTTTGAAAAACTTCAGGATCCGGATACCGAGGTCTCCACTTCGCAGCCGGCTCCGGGCGAGGTGACCGATCTCTGGGATGAGGCACTCAAGACCCATGAGCAGGTCGTATATATCCCGATGTCCAGTGGACTTTCCGCATCCTACCAGACGGCGAAAATGCTCGCCGATGATTACGACGGAAGGGTCGAGGTCGTAAATAACCAGCGAATCTCCGTTACACAGTACGCGTCTGTTCTTGACGCGCTGAACTATGCCGAGGCAGGCATGAGCGCCAAGGAGATCCGCGAGAAGCTGGAGAACGATCGGTTCGATTCCAGCATCTATATCATGGTCGATACCCTGAAATATCTGAAGAAGGGCGGACGGATCACACCGGCGGCTGCACTGATCGGAAGTGTACTCAATCTTAAACCGGTACTGCAGATCCAGGGTGAGAAGCTTGATTCCTACTCCAAATCCCGCGGCATCAAGTTGGCCAAGAAGAGCATGCTGAACGCGATCCACCATGATCTGGATACCCGCTTTGCTGAGTATGTGAAAGCCGGTACCATGACGATCAGCTACTCCTATTCCTACCACGCCAATATGGATGAAGTAGAAGAGTGGGCCGATGAGATCCGCAAAGAATTCCCGGGATACGAAGTAAACGGCGATCCGCTTTCTCTGTCGATCTGCTGTCATATCGGTGAGGGCGCTCTGGCCGTAACCTGTGAGAATCGTCCGAAAGTCTGAATCCGCCTTGATTTTCAAGGAAAAACAATAAGAATACAGGTTGACAAACGCGGTCTCGCGTGTCATAATAACCGAGTATGCCGCACAGAGTGGTTTAAGTGCCGTTTTTCGGCCACCGAATCTGGCGAGTTTTTAGAAATAGGAGGGGTCCTATATGTACGCAATTATTGCAACAGGTGGAAAGCAGTACAAAGTAGCTGAAGGCGACGTTATTCGTGTTGAGAAACTCGGTAAAGAAGCTGGAGAGAAAGTTACCTTTGATCAGGTTCTGGCTGTACGTGATGACGCTGCGATCAAAGTTGGCGACGAGGCTGCTAACGCAACCGTAGAAGCAACTGTACTTACCAATGGCAAAGAGAAAAAAGTCATTGTTTACAAGTACAAGAGAAAAACAGGCTATCACAAAAAGAA
>JAXJTA010000284.1:0-1360 GCA_036309825.1 Eubacterium sp.
GATGAATACATGCCCGCTCGGCGCAGGCGCTCTGGCAGGTACGACCTACCCGCTTGACCGCGCATATACCGCGGAGCTTCTGGATTTCGACCGTCCGACAGCAAACAGCATGGATTCCGTATCGGACCGTGATTATATCATCGAACTTCTGTCCGCGATGTCGACGATCATGATGCATCTGTCCCGCTTCAGTGAGGAGATCTGCATCTGGAACTCCAACGAGTACCGATTTGTTGAGATCGATGATACCTACAGCACCGGAAGTTCCATCATGCCGCAGAAGAAGAATCCGGATATCGCGGAGCTCGTCCGCGGCAAGACCGGCCGCGTCTACGGCGCGCTGATGCAGATCCTGACGACAATGAAGGGTCTGCCGCTCGCCTACAATAAAGATATGCAGGAGGACAAGGAGCTGACCTTCGACGCGATCGATACGACAAAGGGCTGCATCGCTCTGTTCACGGGAATGATCGATACGATGAAATTCCGGAAAGAGGTAATGGATGCCTCCGCCCGCAACGGCTTCACCAATGCGACAGACGCTGCGGATTATCTGGTTGTTAAGGGCGTACCGTTCCGTGACGCGCACGGCATCATCGGAAGAATGGTTCTTGCCTGCATTGACAAGGGCTGTGCCCTTGATGACCTGACACTGGAGGAGTTTAAGGAATTCAGTCCGGCGTTTGAGGAAGACGTTTTTAAAGCAATCAGCATGAAGACCTGCGTGGAGCGCCGCAATACTACGGGCGCGCCGGGACCGCAGGCGATGGAAGAGGAGTTAAAACTTAACAGAGAGTATCTGGGTGAAGCGTAATATTTTCGGTATTTCGCCCATTTGAACAAAAAGCGATTGCAATATTCGTTCACCTGTTATAAGATAACTCGAAAAGATTGCTGAATAATCGTAAGGAGACAAAGATATGGAGAAAAAACTCAGAGTCGGTATTCTCGGTGCGACAGGTATGGTCGGACAGCGCTTCATTACATTGATGGAAAATCATCCGTGGTTCGAGGTTACTGCCATTGCAGCCAGTGCGAGAAGTGCGGGCCAGACATACGAAGACGCTGTCGGCAGCCGTTGGAAAATGGAAACGCCGATGCCGGAATATGTGAAGAAAATGGTAGTTATGAATATTACCGAAGTAGAAAAAGTTTGCGATCTCGTAGACTTTGTTTTCTGCGCATTAAATATGCCGAAGGATCAGATCAAGGAGGTCGAGGATCTCTACGCAAAGGCAGAGACTCCGGTCGTTTCCAATAACAGCGCGAACCGCTGGACGCCGGATGTACCGATGGTCGTTCCGGAGATCAACGATGAGCATTTCGACGTCATTCCGTTCCAGAAGAAACGTCTCGGGAC
>JAXJTA010000285.1:0-4416 GCA_036309825.1 Eubacterium sp.
GAAGACAACAACAGGAAATACCGTAGGGAAGATGGAGATTCCGGAGACTCGCGCTGAGGCAGGGGATAGCGAGACAGTATTCCTGGGAGCCTTGACCGGAGATGCGGGAGGGAACGGTTTTTGCCCCAGACTGATTCCGGCAGATAAGGAGGCTGAGATCATTCTGCTCACAGGGAGGTCACAGTTGATCGGGAAGAACAGGGATGCCGCGGATATTGTTCTGCCGTCTCCCGCTGTAAGTCGTATTCACGCCAGAATCTATCGTGATGGGGATGCGATGATGATCGAAGATCTGAATTCGAAGAACGGTACATTTCTGCAGAGTGAGATCCTGACACCGGGGGAGCCGCGGCAGCTGACAGGCGGGGAGGAGATCCGTTTCGCGAACCTTGCATACCATTACCGCGACGGAGTATAATTGACAACAGAATCCATATTTTTTAGGAATATTCCCGGAGGTAATGACATGAGTGATTGTATTTTCTGTAAGATCGCAGCAGGAGAGATCCCGTCCGCAACAATTTATGAAGATGAAGAATTCCGCGTTATTCTGGATCTTGGTCCGGCTACCAAAGGCCATGCGCTGATCATTCCGAAGGCGCACTATGCCAATCTTTGTGAGATGCCGGATGAACTTGCCGGCAAGGCGATGATCCTTGCCAAAAAGATCGTGACCTTCATGATGGATGCACTTCCCTGCGACGGCTATAATGTCGTGCAGAACAATAATGAAGTTGCGGGCCAGACGGTTTTCCATTTCCACATGCATCTGATTCCGCGGTATAAGGGCGATAAAGCGGGCGTGTCCTGGAAGCCGGGCAAACTCAGCGATGTGGATAAAGAGGAGATCCTGAAGAAAACTGAGGCGCTCAGAAAGTAAAGCGCAATCAGAGGCGCTCAGAAAGTAAAGCGCAATTTGACGGACAAGATATAACCCCCGCAAGCCCTGATAAATGCAGGGATTGCGGGGGTTATTACCAACACGTTTTGTCCAATAACTATAACTCTATAATTTTTTATTTTCTTCTGCACTCTTCGATCAGGCCGAGGATCGTTCCGATCGAATCGGTCTGGCCGCTGTTCTTCATGGTATCAATGAAGGTCTGCCGGTTTGTGTACAGCTTTTCGACAGCATCGAGAAGAGATTCTGTGGTCAGCTCCTCCTCTTCGAGCACAAGGCTGTAGCCCTGTTTCTCGAAAGAACGGGCATTGAGAACCTGGTCACCGCGACTTGCCTGCGCGGAAAGCGGAATCAGAAGGTTCGGCTTTGCGAGAGCACTGATCTCGCAGATCGCGTTTGCGCCTGCGCGGGAGATCAGAAGATCGGCCATGGCGAAGAGATCAGGCAGTTCGTCCTTGATATATTCGTACTGGCGATAACCTTCGGTATCCTTCAGAGAGTCGTCCAGATTGCCTTTGCCGCAGAGATGAACGACATCATAGGTCTTCAGAAGCTCCGGGAGAGCGGCGCGCACATTGTTGTTTACGATCACGGAGCCGAGGCTTCCGCCGATGACCATGATGACCGGCTTGTTTCCGGTAAATCCGGTGAAAGAAAGTCCTTTTTCACGGCTTCCTTCGAAGAGCTCTTTGCGGATCGGCGTGCCTGTCACAACGGCTTTACCTTCCGGCAGCAGCTTTGCGGTCTCCGGGAAGTTGCAGCATACCTTTGCGGCATACGGCAGGCAGATCTTATTTGCCAGACCGGGTGTCATGTCGGATTCGTGGATGATCGCCGGGATCTTGCGACTTTTGGCGCCCAGAATAACCGGGACTGCAACGAAGCCGCCTTTAGAGAAGACAATATCCGGATCGAGCTTTTTCAGAAGTTTTTTCGCTTCAAAGATGCCCTTGATCACGCGGAACGGGTCGGAAATGTTTTTCAGATCGAGATACCGACGAAGCTTTCCGGTGGCGATCCCGTAGTAGGAGATGCCCATATCTTCGATCAGTTTTTTCTCGATTCCGTCATAGGATCCGATGTAAGAAATATCATATCCCAGCTCTTTGAGACCGGGGATGAGAGCGATGTTCGGGGTAACATGTCCGGCAGTACCGCCGCCGGTAAGTACGATTTTTTTCATAGCAAAATCCTCCTCGCTTCATTCTAGTATTGCGTTTGGGCAAAGTCAAGGGAACGTCCGCAAGCTTGTATTTTCATGCTGAAATGCGGTATACTGAAATAGAATGATAGCAATATTTGTGTTGTCTGTGATCGCAATTCAGATGAACATATTACGGGGGTGACATGTATGAAGATAACATTTCTCGGTGCTGCTCATGAAGTCACGGGGAGCTGCTATTATCTCGAGGCAGCGGGCAAGAAATTCCTGGTTGACTGCGGAATGGAACAGGGCAAAAACTATTATGAGAACAAGCCGATCCCGGTTCCGGAATCGGAGCTCGATTTCGTGCTGCTGACGCATGCGCATATCGATCATTCGGGCAACCTGCCGATCCTGTACGCGCACGGATTCCGCGGCCCGGTCTACGCGACTTCGGGAAGTGCCGATCTGTGCGATGTAATGCTTCGTGACAGCGCGCACATCCAGGAGTTTGAGGCAGAGTGGCGGAATCGAAAAGGGAAACGTGCCGGCAAGCCGGAATATGTGCCGCCCTATACGATGCAGGATGCGCTCGAGCTGATCAAGCTGATCAAGGGCATTCCGTATGATACCGATCTGAATATCGCAGACGGGATTCGTGTCCGCTTTGTCGATGCGGGCCATCTGCTTGGTTCGGCGAGCATCCAGATCTGGATCCGTGAGGCAGGTGTCGAGAAGAAGATCGTTTTTTCCGGCGATATCGGAAACCTGAACCAGCCGATTCTTCGTGATCCACAGTATCTGAAGAAGGCGGATTATGTAGTGATGGAATCGACCTACGGCGACCGGTCACATGCGGAAGTACCGGACTATGTGCCGCTTCTCGCGGAAGTGATCCAGAGGACCTTTGACCGGAACGGCAACGTGGTCATCCCGTCCTTTGCAGTCGGCAGAACGCAGGAGATGCTGTACTTTATCCGGCAGATCAAGGAGCAGAAGCTCGTTACAGGACACGGAGATTTCCCGGTTTATGTGGACAGCCCGCTTGCCAACGAGGCGACGACGATCTTCCGCAGACATTACATGGATTGCTACGATGAAGAGGCATCCGCCCTCATTTCCGAAGGCATCAACCCGATCAGCTTCAGCAATCTGCGCACATCGGTAACGGCCGATGATTCGAAGCAGATCAACTTTGATCCGGAACCGAAGGTCATCATTTCCGCCAGCGGCATGTGTGACGCGGGCCGTGTAAAACATCATCTGAAACACAACCTGTGGAGACCGGAATCGACGATCCTTTTCGTCGGTTATCAGTCGGTCGGAACGCCGGGGCGCGCCCTGGTTGACGGCGCGGAGAGCATCAAGCTGTTCGGTGAGGATATCGCGGTCAGAGCCGAGATCAAGGTATTGCCGGGCGTCAGCGGCCATGCGGATGATGAAGGACTGATGAAGTGGGCATCCTCGTTTGAGGAAAAACCGAGCCGCGTCTTTGTATGTCACGGAGAGGATACCGTTACGGACATCTTCGCGAAGAGACTGCATGACGAACTGGGATATGAGAGCTATGCGCCGTACAGCGGAACCGTTTTTGACCTGGCGGCAAATGAATTCATAGAAGAAGCAGAACCGGTACGCATCGTGAAGGCGAGTGACAAGCCGGCTGCCCGTCGCGCGAACAGCGTCTTTGAGCGTCTGCTTGCAGCCGGTCAGCGTCTGCTCACCGTGATCCGTCACAATGAAGGCGGCGCGAACAAGGATCTGGCGAAATTTACCGATCAGATCAATTCCCTCTGTGACAAGTGGGACAGATAAAGTTTAGAAATATCGGAGGATAGAGAATGAGTTTAACAGGCATCATCGGAGCAATGGAAGAAGAAGTAGCGGAACTGAAGGACCTGATGAGTGACGTGACCATCAAGGAAAAGGCGGGTATGAAATTCTATCGCGGCGTTCTTGAAGGAAAACCGGCCATCGTCGTACAGAGCGGCGTATGCAAAGTAAACGCGGCGATCTGCACGCAGATCCTGATCGACGACTTCCATGTAAATTACGTGATCAACACGGGTATCGGAGGAAGCCTGCAGAACATCATCGATATCGGTGATATCGTTATTTCGACCGACGCGGTTCAGCATGACGTGGACGCGACTGTCTGGGGCTACGCACCGGGCCAGGTTCCGGGTATGCCGACCTATATTTTCCCGGCGGATCAGCGCCTCATTGAGCTTGCCGAGAAGGTTTGTGCCGAAGTCAATCCGGAGATCAAAACTTTCCGCGGACGTATCGTCAGCGGCGACCAGTTTATCTCCGACAAGGATATCAAGCAGAAACTGATCGATACGTACAGCGGCTATTCCTGTGAGATGGA
>JAXJTA010000286.1:0-2256 GCA_036309825.1 Eubacterium sp.
ACCGTATGCCTCCTGCCTGCCGATCCGTCATAGAAAAAATCACTTTCCCGGACGGAGCCTTCGGAAACTTCCGGCTCGTCCTCCTTCGGGGATCCTGCCTCCGCGCCGTTTTTCTGGCGGAACAGCTTCTCCAGAGCGGCAAGTGTAGCATAGCGCGGACTTTCCACCTGGCCGCAGAGGACCTTCTGCACCGTTCCGAGCGGAAGATTCGTCCGTTCCGCGATCTGCTTATATGTATATCCGAACTCTTTCTTCTTTCTTCGCATCTCCTCGATCGTCATGCACATGCCCCTCTCCGGCGCCGGAATCTACGGCTGCCTATCCATTTGCGCTTCGTAGTTTCATATTTTACCTTTATTTTACCGCATTTTAACCGTTGTGCAATAAAATATATTCAAATAGTTTTCCCCAGACAAATGCATCTGTAATAAATCATATGAAAGGGCCGGCATGGTAATTTCTTATCATGCCGGCCCTTTCGTCACCTTATTTCTCCGTGCGTATCACTTATACCACTTTGAAAAATTTATTACTTTCCTGCTTTTCTTCGATCGGAAGCAACGATAGCCGCTCCGCATGCCGATGCCGCTGCCAACAGAAGGATCCACGGCATTACATTCGTTTCATCCCCTGTCGTGACATTGCCTGCAATCGTCTTTGCCGGACTGCTGAGTGCCGGTGCCGGATTCGCCGACTGCACGATCGTCTCTACGTTCTGCGGCTTCGTCGGTGTCGACGCAGGTGTCGGTGTCGGATCCTGCTTTGGCTCGATCTTCTTCCACTGCGCAACCAGAACATCGCTGATGAATGTCAGTCCATCCTCGGATTTCTCGTTGTACAGATCACCCGGCTGATAGGAACTGCCCTTCCACTCCACGAACTCGTAACCTTCGCGGGTCGGTGCTTCCAGAATCGTTGCCGCATTGCCGTCTGCAAAAACTTCGCTTACGTCCGCATCGCTTCCATCTGCCCATGTACCGCCATTCGTCTGGTAGGTGAGGGTGTAGTTGCCATGTGCTGCTTTCAAAGCAAGCGGCACGCCGCTTCCCGGCTCAAAGGTCTGCGGCTCTACGCGCTCGGTGTAATTGCCTGCCGGATCTTCTGCGTGTGCCTGCCAGCGTGATCCTTCGGAATCATCGAACCAACCGGTGACAGCATCTGTGCAGCCGCTGAAATCGGTGGTTAAAGGTGCGCCGATGGAAGCCGCTTCGATACTGATCGGATACTTATTATTTGCTTCAGCATAAATATCAGATCCTGCAATACCTGCCTCATTATTATAAATTTCGCAATTTGTGAAAGTGATTTTTGCGTTTCCATCCCTGCTTACCGGAATATAGATTCCGCCTCCGTACCCTTCGGCGAAATTGTTTCTGACGCAAATATCGCTAAATTCGCATCCATAGCCGCTGGCAACGTAAAAGGCTCCTCCAGATCCATATGTATTTCCACTATATGTTTCTTCCGGATACGTTGTTCTACAATTCTGAACGGTCACACCATTCACTTTTGAAGCTTGCGGTAAGCGGGAATCCGCCACGATACGGATGATTCCAGCTGATGATTCACAATTTTCCACTATCAACCTTGCATCATCTGCAGTGATGATATCTGATGACCACCATAAAGACCCGCCACTGCAATTTGTAATCGTGACTTGTCCATCAATATAGACGTTTCCATAGTGATTCGATAATAATGAGCACGATGCTTTATTCGTTGTGACATTCTCAAAGCTGGTATTTTTGAGATGAATATCCGTTCTACCATTTCCATAACTCAGTATTAGAGATTCGTAACCGTCATGAATGTTTTGAAAAGCTACATTATCTAACGAAATGTTAACAAACCCATAATTGCCATCATTGAAAATATAAGGCGAACCAAATCCAGAATGTTTCGGGTCTTCAAAGGTTGTGTTGTGGATATTCACTTCTACCATCGGATCGTCACTGCTAAGATTTCTTATTTCAACTACTCCCCATGAGGCTCCATCCCAGGTATTATCGAATATACAACCATCTATATTCAAGTTTGCCTGCGTACAAATAAGTCCACCATGTCCATATTCTTCCCAGTTTGAAAAATTGGTATTCTGAATAGTCAGCATTCCTGTATGATTATCCGCGAACGTAAAGGAAGATTTATTAGAAAAATTGCAATCTTCGATCGTGCTGTTGCCATAATTAACCAAAAAAGCAGATAATTGAAAGCTTCCATAATTTCCATTACAGTTCACATTGGAAATCTTTAGGT
>JAXJTA010000287.1:0-6621 GCA_036309825.1 Eubacterium sp.
GTCTATGCTCTTCCCGTGGTCGTACCCGCAGCCGTCTTCTATCTGCATTTGATGCGGGAAAAACTTATCGAGGATAGAAAGAAGCGGCTGAAATACCATTTTCGCGATTTTCTGACTTCGCTTCATACTTCAATGAGCGCGGGTTACTCTCTGGAAAACGCGATTCGCCAGACAGTGAAGGACCTGGAGAGGCTGTACGGCCCGGCGGATGAATTAACCGTCGAGATCAGGGAAATCACAAGGCAGATGGAATTCGGAAAGCAGCCGGAGGAACTCTTCCTGGATCTGGGAAGGCGAAGCGACGATGAAGACATCCGGAATTTCTCGGAGGTCACGGCAATCACAAAGCGTACCGGCGGAAGCATGAACAAGGTCATGGAATCGGCGTGGCGAAATCTCTGCGGCAGGATCGATACCCGAAAAGAGATCGACACGGTGATCGCGGCAAGGCGCTATGAACAGAAGATCATGTCTGTCATGCCGGCGGCCATCATTCTGTATCTGCGGCTCACGTTTACCGGGCTTCTGGAACACCTGTATGGAAATGCAGTGGGGGTCCTCGTCATGACGGGCTGCATCGGGCTGTATCTGGCGGCCTTTCTGATCGGACGCAGGATCACCGATATGACCGAGATCTAACCGGTTATACGAGAATCCTACGACGATTGAATCGATGATCGATATTGGAGGCAAAACATGAATTATCTCTTGCCGATCCTGGCGGCAGGTGTCATTGGATACCTGTTTTTTAAGAAAAAGATAAAGAAGAAAGTTTTTCTGCTTCTGCTGCTTCTTACAGGCATTTCAGCCGCGGTGATCAGAACGGAATCGGCGGTGGGACCGGAGCGGAAGATCACGCAGCTGGCCGAGCTGCGGGAAGGGCAAAGCGCCGAACTCGAAGCGGAAACGGAGGATGGCAGCCGCATCCCGGTAACGATCACGATCCCGGAGAGCAGAAAATCGGCGGAAGAGATACAGGAGGCGTTTGCTGCGGCGATCAAATGGCTTGACCGGGTCATCCCGGGGGAAAATTCCTCTCTTGATCATGTGAATCGAAATCTGTATCTGCCCGATGCCGCGGAGGACGATCCGGATCTTACGATCAGCTGGACAAGCAGTGCGCCGGAGATCCTCTCCTACGACGGAACGATCGGCTCTGAGATTCCGCAAAGCGGCGCCGGCGTAACGATCACGGGGACGCTGAGCCTGCAGGATGAGGAAGAAACGTATAGCCGAAAGGTCTGCGTTTTTCCCTCGAAGGAGGAAGCGGTGCTGGCGGAAAAAATGCAGGAAGAAAGCAATGCGCTGAACGCAGGAAATAAGGACGCCGTGTCAGGAAAAGAAAAATCCGGCACAGAAAAATCCGGCGAAACCGCAGGTGAAAGTGCCGAAAAAGGTGTGTATCGGCTGCCGGAGAGCGTCGACGGGCAGAAGGTCATCTGGTATCAGAAAACAGAGCAGAGCGGCGTATTGCTGTGCCTTCTGGTCCTGATCACGGCATTGATGATTCCCCGCGTGGAGAAGAAGCGGGAGGAAGAGAAGCAGCGTCGGCGCTGTGAGGAACTGCAGAAGGAATATCCGGGATTCGTGAGCCGGATCCAGCTTCTGCTGGCAGCAGGATTAAGTCTGCGCCGCGTTTTTGAAAAACTGACAGGTGATTTCCGCAAAGCGGGAAAAAATAATAACGGTTCATCGCCCATCTCGGAGGAGGTCGCAAGGACCTGGTACGAGCTGCAGAGCGGTGTCCGGGAGCAGGATGCGTATATGCGATTCGGAGAACGATGCGGTACCCGTTCCTATAAGGAGCTGGCTCTCCTTCTGTCACAGAATGTGAGCCGCGGAGGGCAGAGACTCCCGGAGCTTCTGGAGAACGAGGCACAGACCGCGTTTGAAGATCGCAAGAGGCATGCACGGGCTGAAGGCGAAAAGGCGTCGATCCGTCTCATGCTTCCGATGGCGCTGATGCTCATTGTCGTATTGGTCATCATTATGGTTCCGGCCATGATGTCGTTTTGAACGGCCCGCCGTCGCGCGTGCCAGGGAGGAATACAGATGACTGAAGTAAAATCATTTCTGGCTGAGGAAACGGCGATCTCGGTTACGGAGATCGTTCTCATCATCGTTGTGCTGGTAGGACTCGTAGTCCTGTTCAAGAACCAGCTGACCGCTCTGGTCAAAAACATCCTCGGCAAAGTCACATCTCAGGCAAATAGTTTGTAGCATTTCCTACAATACTTTGTAACCGGTAATTGGAAATCATAATAGGAATATGCGGTAAAGGAGGCATATGAGTATGAAGAAAGGAAGTATCACCTGTTATCTCTGCATGATCCTGCTTGTCATTCTCTCTATGATCTTTGCCGCGTATTACTCCGCCCGCCAGGCAGCCGGAAGGGTCGTTCTGGCGAGCGGGCTTGAACAGGGATTGTATTCGGAGTTTGCGCAGTACGATCGGGAACTTTTTGATAAATACGGACTGCTCTTTGCCGACGCGTCGATGCAGACGGGGAAGCTGCAGATGGGAGATTTCCTGAAAGAGGTCCGGGAAAACACAGAATATATCACAGATCCGGATAAGGGAAGTGCGATTTCCCCGGGTAAGGATATCCTGGGAATTAAACTGACGGGCAGTGCCGTGACGGGATATGTTCTCGCCTCTGACGCGAAGGGTATGGCTTTTCGAAGACAGGTCTGCGAGATGATGACCAGTCGTCTCGGCCTGACGGCAATCCGTGCGATCGGTGCCCACACAGAGGATGAAAAGAGCAGGATCGATGCGGCAAAAACGCAGCGAAGCGACATCACGGAAGAGTCGGCCGCGGAGCAGTACCTTCGCGACGAACAGAGCGGCTCGCTTGATAAGCCGCCGGCCCCGGAATCAATGCCGCCGGAGGTAAAGAGCGGAAAGAAAAATCCAATCGAGGTCGTACGGAATTTGCGCCGTTACGGGAATCTGTACGTGGTAGAGCCGGATCTTTCCGGGATATCAAACGAAACGATCGATCTGTCACAGGTATATTCCGGACGCAGTCACGAAAGCGGCATGTGCATGGCGCCGACGCCGTGGAATAAGGGCGTTGAGAATCTCTGTATCGGCGAATTTCTCGCAGAGGATTTCCCCTGTTATACAAATCCGATGGACGAAAAGGGGTTGAAGTATCAGGTGGAGTACGCGATCGGACATAAAGCATCGGATGCACAGAATCTTAAGGCGGTCATTGACCGGATCATCGCTGTCCGAGAATTCATGAATGTGCTGCAGATCTATTCGGATGATGAGAAGAGACAGGAAGCGGAGCGGGTCGGAAAAGAACTTGCCCAAATCATTGAACAGGGCGAAACGGCGCCCGCATTTTCCTTCGCGGTCATGCTGGCATGGGCGTACGGGGAAAGTATCTGCGACTGTAAGGTCCTTCTGGAGGGCGGTAAGGTCAGCCTGTGGAAATCGAAGGAAGAATGGCAGATGCCGCTCGGGGGACTGATCATGCTCGAGCAGGTTGCGGAATATGTGCATCGCGGCAGTGATCAGGGCATGAATTATGAAGAGTATCTGCGGATGCTTCTGTTCACGGAGAGTACGGAGAAACTGACGAACGGTGCCATGGATCTGGTGGAGATGAATATGCGCAATGTGGAAAATGCCGGAAACTTCCGGTTGGATTGCTGCATCGATGCCGTTGAGGTGGAGCTGAATGCCGGGATCGATAAGAATGTTTATACGATTCGCCGCAGTTACGGGTATGACATGAAGTGACCGGTAAGGAAAACAGACGGCGAGGAAATAAAGGGTAGGAAAATAAATGGTAAGGAAATAAATGGTAAGGAAATAAATGGTAAGGAAATAAAAGCCGGCGGAAAGCCGCGCCGGTATGCTCTTCTGTCCGGTTGTTGATATTTACCAACTGCTCTTCCGGCCGGCGGCAGGAGGGCATTCCCGGGCCGCTTTCCGCACGGCAGGGTCAATGCGCGACGGAGCGGAACGACTGTCAAAAGGAATGCCGAAGCGGCCGTCAAAAGAAATGGTGGAATGGTCGACGAATGGCTGTTGGAAAGAATGTCAGAAGGGGATGTGTAAGATGAGAAAGAAGCATGTCGGGAAGAACGCAGGCGGCGGCTTCAGGCGCCGCGGATTCAGAAGAGGCAGTCTCACCGTGGAGGCGGCATGGTCGGTGCCGTTGTTCTTCCTATGCGTCGTCACATTGGTCTGCATGATGCAGATGTATGAGAAAACAGCGGATCGTGTAGTGAAATTACAGCAGACGGCAGAGCAGACGGGCGCTGCCGTGTCTCTGGCAGGAAGCGGCACAGCCTCTGTAATTGATCTGAACATCCCATTTCTCTACAAGCCGCGTTTTTATCCGGCACCTCTTCCCGGTGTGCTGATCGGGACAAGAGCGAGAGTTCACGCCTGGACAGGCCGGGAGGCGGGAGACGGTGAAGGTGCCGGCAGCGATGACGCATCCAGGTCGCGTCTTGTTTATGTGACAGAGAATCAAAGCGTATATCATACCCATTCCGGGTGCTCGCACCTGGATCTGACCGTTTTGCAGGTGAGTTCGGACCAATTATCGTATATGCGCAATGAAAATGGCGGTAAGTATCACCCCTGTGAGAAGTGCGTGGGGAAGCAGGAGGCAGGATCGGTGGTCTACGTGAGCCCGCAGGGGGATTGTTATCACAATTCGGAAACGTGTTCCGGACTTACACGGAATGTAAGGATGATCCCGGAGACGGAGATAGATGGTCTGCCCGAGTGCAGCAGATGCAGGGCAATGGATGCGGCAGAAGAAAATTGATGTGGAAAGGCGGCGATGTGATGTGGATAAAAGATCCCTGTCTATGGATAACTTTGCTCGTTTTGATCATAAATGCGGTTCGCGATCTGAGAAAGAGAGAAATCTTCCTGTGCGGCACAATGATCTGCGCATCTATAGGACTTGTCGTACAGATCGTGAGGATCGCTCGCGGACAACTTCTGTGGACGCAGCTGATCACGGCACTGCTGCCCGGCCTCTTCCTGATGGGAATGAGCCTTGCGACGGGCGGGAAGATCGGTTTCGGAGACGGGCTGGTTACGGCTGTTGTCGGTATTTGGGCGGGGTGTGCAGTGGCTATGCTGACAGTCATTTTCGGCATGTGTGCCGTTCCGGTCGCCGACCGAATCCTGTATATCCTAAAGAAACGGACACCGCGGTCTTATCCGCTGATTCCGTTTCTCGCTGCGGCATTTGTCTTCGCGGAGACTTTCTGGGGAGGAAGCTGAAAAGCGGAATGATGACCGTGGAGGCGTCTGTGATCGTGCCGTGCATCGTTGTGATTACGGCCCTTCTGCTGGTCCTGACCGCCTACGTGCATAACAGAGTGTGGTTCCGGTCTGCCGGGTATGAGGCAGCGCTGATCGGCAACGGAAGATATGCCGCCGTCGGAGAAGAACTGGCACAGGCGCGTGCAGCCGCTGACCAGCGGGCGAACGAGCGTGCCGCGGATCTGCCGTTTACGGGAACAACGCCGGATCACACGGTAGACTGTTCGGGGCATCAGACGAAAGTCGGCTATTCCGGGCAGCATTTTCCGATGTTTGATAATCTCTTTGGATGGAACGAGGAGGTAACTGTAATCAAGGTTCGGCCTGTTCCGATCCTGCGGGCTGCCCGGGCTGTCAAAGGAATTGCCGGGGAACTGCAGGATCAATGAATACAAATCGGGACGCATGTTCAGAAAGCAGCGGTAGGAGGTGACCGGAATGGTAGCGGAATACAGAAGAAATATGAAAAGAACAAATCTGATCCTGATGGATTGCGCAGATACAGATCGGGAATCCTATCGGGTCCGGATGATCACGCTGTGCGGTGTCAAAGGCTTTCTGCCGTGCCGGCTGCAGGAAGTCGACGGGAAATTGTTGTACTGCTATGACGTCACATCAAAGATCCCCCTGCGTTCTCTTTTCGAGAATAAGAATATCGGAAAAAACATTTTGGAGAAGCTGTTCCGTTCATTGTCGGAGGCACTTGAAAATCTGGGAGAGTGTCTGCTTCCGGAAGATGGGATCCTTCTCGACCCGGAATATATTTATACGGATGCGGAGCAAAAGGAGATCCTTTATTGTTACTGCCCGGGTGTGGAAACAACGTTCGAGGAGGAAATGAAAGAACTCGGGGAGTACCTTCTCCCAAGGCTCGATCACGAAGATACGGATGCCGTCATCATGGCCTATTCGTTCTACCAGCAGACGGTCAGCGGAGAGGGGCTGTCATCAGATCTGTTTCGTGAGCTGATCGGAAAGGGAAGCATGGAGAATGCGAAGGACCCGATTTTTCTCACGCCGGAAGAGGAGGAAGAAAGGCAGAAGCACGAGAAACTGATGGACTCCTTTTTCAGCGATGATGAAGCAGATGCGGATCGTCCCGGTGCAGTGGAAAAAGGCAGAAAGACGCATGGATTTGCAAACTTCTGGGATCAGTTTGTACAGTTTTTTCACCGCTGGAAGAAACGGAAATTCCGGGAAGAAGATTATCCGGAACTTCGCGCGGATCGTGAGAGTGAGTTCCTGGCAGCGGAGGAGAGCGGATACTATAACGAGGAGAAGAAAGCAGGGAAGGTGACAGCAGGGAAGACAACAAC
>JAXJTA010000288.1:0-2316 GCA_036309825.1 Eubacterium sp.
AAGCCTTCATCGCCGACATCGCCGACGGAAGAGAGGCAGCCGGTCTCGGCAGATAATGATTCCAGATTCTCGCGTGATCGTGCCGCGGCATATACGAGCAGACCCTTCTTCGAGAAGGCGCGCACCGCAGCACGGCCGATCCCTCTCGAGGCGCCCGTTACTACGATGATTTCTTTATCGGAACAGAGTTTATCAGACATAAATTTATCGGACATATATTTTTACCTCTTTTACAAACTGCTATGCGTTCATGTACATATGTATTTTCAGTATAGTCTTATAATTTTATAAATGCGAGTCCATTCGTTGAAAGTCTGCAGCAAATGGAGTAGAATGGGCATAGCTATCCGGCATGATGCAAGGCGATTGCCGGATTATTATTGTTTATTGAAGAGTAAGGAGCATATACGATGCGTAAGAAAATGCTTTTTGTCTATAATCCACGCTCCGGTAAGGGGATGATCAACCAGCACCTTCCCAATATCCTGAATATCTTTACCGCCGGCGGCTGCGATGTGATCGCGCATCCGACGCAGAAGAAGGGGGATGCGGAGGAGACGATCAAGGCACTGTCCGGACAGATCGACATGGTCGTCTGCAGCGGCGGAGACGGAACGATGGATGAATGCGTGACCGGTGTAATGCAGACATCTCCGGCGCTTCCGGTCGGCTATATTCCGGCGGGCAGTACGAATGACTTCGCGAACAGTCTAAGCATATCGAAGAACATGGTCGAGGCGGCAGAGGACATCATGGTGGGTGATATCTACCAGTGCGATATCGGATCCTTTAATGAGAACTGCTTTGTTTATGTGGCTGCCTTCGGCATGTTTACGGATGTTTCCTACGCGACCGATCAGGCACTGAAGAATACGCTCGGCCATCTGGCGTATATACTGGAAGCCGGAAAGAGAATGTTCGATATCCCGAGCTACCATATCATGGTCAATGCGGACGGACGCCGTATCGAAGGCAATTATGCCTACGGTATGATCAGCAACTCGCGTTCGATCGGCGGGTTCCGCGGGATCAAGACGGTTTCCGGAGACGCAGTCGATATGAACGACGGCCTCTTCGAGGTCACTCTGGTGCATACACCGCAGACGCCGATGGATATCAACGAGATCATCACGTCGCTTCTGTCGGGCAATACGCGCTCCTCTATGGTGGAGTCCTACAAGGCGCGGAAGATCGTTCTGGAATCATCCACGCCGATCGAGTGGACGCTTGACGGCGAATTCGGCGGCGAGCATACCTATGTGGAGATCGAAAATCGTCATAAAGCACTGCAATTATTCCTCAACAGACGATAGAATCGTCGAAATGACAGATACGTTTTTTTCAACTTGCCAATCGAAAAGAAGGTAGAGTATAATAGATGCGTTAAGTTATGCACAAAGCATTGTGAACTACTGTTAGTACACAAAGGAGGACAAATCATG
Source organism: Eubacterium sp. (assembly GCA_036309825.1). Classification (GTDB taxonomy): domain Bacteria; phylum Bacillota; class Clostridia; order Lachnospirales; family Lachnospiraceae; genus Bilifractor. Next base: position 1,443 of record JAXJTA010000288.1, read on the forward strand.
TTAGTTTCTGCTACTGAAATGCTTAAGAAAGCAAAAGCTGGTCATTATGCAGTTGGTCAGTTCAACATCAACAACCTTGAGTGGACGAAATCCATTCTTCTTACCGCTCAGGAGCTTCAGTCTCCGGTAATCCTCGGCGTATCCGCAGGAGCTGGTAAGTACATGACAAGCTTCAAGACCGTAGCCGCTATGGTTAAGGCTATGGACGAATCTCTGAATATCACCGTTCCGGTTGCTCTGCATCTGGATCACGGCGAGTACGAACAGTGTTATAAATGCATCGAAGCAGGTTTCACTTCCATCATGTTCGACGGATCTCACCTGCCGTTCGATGAGAACCTTGCAAAAACGACCGAGCTTGTAAACGTTGCTCACAATCTCGGACTTTCCATCGAGGCTGAGGTCGGCGCGATCGGCGGCGAGGAAGACGGCGTTGTAGGTATGGGCGAGTGCGCAGATCCGAACGAGTGCAAGACCATTGCGGATCTCGGTGTTGATATGCTTGCTGCAGGTATCGGCAACATCCACGGCGTATATCCGGCAAACTGGCCGGGACTTTCCTTCGAGACTCTCGAAGCAATTTCCGCAAAGACAGGTGATATGCCGCTCGTACTTCACGGTGGCACCGGAATCCCGGATGATCAGATCACAAAAGCGATCTCCATGGGCGTTTCCAAGATCAACGTTAATACTGAGTGCCAGCTCGTATTTGCAGAGGCAACCCGCAAATACATCGAGGCAGGCAAAGATCAGCAGGGTAAGGGCTTCGATCCGAGAAAACTTCTTGCACCGGGTGCGGAAGCAATCAAGGCTAAAGTAAAAGAGAAAATGGAGCTGTTCGGTTCCGTAGGTAAAGCCTGAATCACAGCTATAG
>JAXJTA010000289.1:0-5074 GCA_036309825.1 Eubacterium sp.
GAAAAGGATCCGAATTTCACCGGTGCCGATATCAGAAACGGCATGACTGCGGTTATTTCCATCAAACATCCGGATCCGCGTTTTGAGGGCCAGACAAAAACGAAGCTCGACAATCCGGATGCATCGAGAGCAACGGCCAAGGTCACCGGTGATGAGATCACCCGTTACTTTGACCGGAATCTCCCGACGCTGAAAGCAGTTCTGGAGTGTGCCGAGAGATCCGCAAAGATCAGAAAGAGCGAAGAGCGTTCGAAGACAAATATGCTTTCCCGCCAGAAATATTCCTTTGATTCCAACGGAAAACTGGCAAACTGCGAGAAGAGAGATCCGGAGCGCTGTGAGATCTTTATCGTAGAGGGTGATTCCGCGGGCGGTTCAGCGAAGATGGCCCGTGACAGAAACTTTCAGGCGATCTTTCCGATCCGCGGTAAGATCCTGAACGTCGAAAAGGCAAGCATCGACAAGGTGCTGGCAAACGCGGAGATCAAAGGAATGATCAACGCGTTCGGCTGCGGCTTCTCCGAGGGGTACGGCAACGACTTCGATATCCAGAAGCTTCGCTACAACAAGATCATTATCATGGCCGATGCGGATGTCGACGGCGCACATATTTCCACGCTTCTTCTGACACTTTTCTACCGCTTCATGCCGGATCTGATCTTCGAGGGGCATGTCTATATCGCGATGCCTCCTCTGTACAAGACCATTCCGACCAAGGGCGAGGGCGAATATCTGTATGATGATAAGGCACTGGAGAAGTATCGTAAGAAAAACGCCGGCAAGAAATTTACACTGCAGCGTTACAAAGGTCTCGGCGAAATGGATCCGGAACAGCTCTGGGAGACCACGCTGAATCCGGAGACACGAAAGTTAAGGAGAGTAGAGATCGAAGACGCACGCATGGCCTCCGAGATGACGGAGATCCTGATGGGAACCAACGTTCCGCCGCGAAAAGCCTTCATCTATGAGCACGCGACCGACGCGGAGCTTGATATATAAATAAGGAGTCGTAAATGGAAGAGATTATCAGAACCGAATATTCGGAGCTAATGCAGAAATCCTATATCGATTACGCGATGAGTGTCATCGTGGCACGAGCTCTTCCCGATGTAAGGGACGGCTTAAAACCCGTACAGAGAAGAACCCTGTACGATATGATGGAACTCGGCACCGCCTATGACAAACCGTATCGTAAATCGGCGAGGATCGTCGGCGATACGATGGGTAAATACCATCCGCACGGCGACAGCTCGATCTACGATGCCCTCGTTGTCATGGCACAGGATTTCAAGAAGGGCCAGATCCTTGTGGACGGCCACGGAAACTTCGGATCGATCGAAGGTGACGGCGCCGCGGCAATGCGTTATACCGAGGCGAGACTCGCGAAGATCACCCAGGAAGTATATCTGAAGGACCTGGACAAAAACATCGTCGATTTTGTTCCGAACTTCGATGAAACAGAGAAGGAACCGGAGGTCCTTCCCGTCCGCATTCCGAACCTCCTTGTGAACGGTTCCGACGGTATCGCCGTCGGCATGGCGACCAGCATCCCGCCGCACAATCTTCGCGAGGTGGCAGAAGCGGTCAAAGCCTATATCAAGAACAAGGATCTGACCTCCGACGACCTGATGAAATATGTCCAGGGACCGGATTTTCCTACCGGCGGTATCGTTGTCAATAAGGATGAACTTCCGGAGATCTACCGGACCGGCGTGGGCAAGATCCGTGTGCGCGGCAAAGTTACCGTTGAAAAAGGAAAAAACGGCAAGCAGTCGCTCGTTATCACCGAGATCCCGTACACGATGATCGGTGCCAATATCGGCAAATTCCTCTGTGATGTGGCGGATCTGGTGGAAAGCCGCCAGGCTCCCGAGATCACCGATATTTCGAACCAGTCCTCGAAGGAAGGTATCCGCATCGTTCTGGAGCTGAAGAAGGGAGCGGATGTTGAACGCCTGAAGAATCTTCTGTACAAGAAGACCAGACTCGAAGATACCTTCGGCGTCAATATGCTGGCTGTCTGCAACGGACGTCCGGAGACGCTCGGCCTTCGCGAGATCCTGGATAATTTTGTGGATTTCCAGTTTGATCTCACAACGAGAAAGTATCAGACGCTCCTGTCCAAGGAACTGGAGAAGAAAGAGATCCAGGAAGGACTTATCAAGGCTGTCGATGTCATCGATCTGATCATCGAGATCCTGCGTGGGTCAAAAACACAGAAGCAGGTGCGCGAATGTCTGACCATGGGCGTTACAGAAGGGATCAAATTCAAGCACAAAGCGAGCAAGGCGATGGCGGAGGAGCTCTGCTTCACACAGAGACAGGCGACCGCGATCCTCGAAATGAGACTGGCAAAGCTGATCGGTCTCGAACTCGATGCGCTGTATAAAGAAAACGATGAGACTGTCAGGAAGATCGAACGATATGAGAATATCCTGAATGATTACGATACGATGTCCGATGTTATTCTGGAGGATCTGACGGCGATCGGAAAAGAGTACGGCCGTGACAGAAGGACGGTTATTACCAATGCAGCCGCGGCTATCGTGGAGGAACCGAAGGAAGAGGAGACCGAGATGGTATTCCTTATGGACCGCTTCGGTTACACGAAGATGATCGACGCAGCCAATTACGAGCGAAACAAGGAGGCGGCCGATGCGGAAGGAAAGTACCTGTTCCGCTGCATGAGTACCGACAAGGTCGTGATCTTCACCGATATCGGCGCGATGCACAGCGTGCGTGTCCGCGATATTCCTTTCCGCAAGTTCAAGGACAAGGGTACGCCGATCGATAATCTCTGCAATTACTCGACGGAAAACGAGCAGATCGTTTTTGCTGCGGCAATGGCAGATGTAAAAGAAAAAAAATTTGTTTTTGCTACCAGAAGTGGTATGATTAAAATTGTCGATGGATCGGAATTCGATGTCTCGAAGAAGCTGATCGCCGCGACAAAGCTGAACAGTGTTGAAGACAAGCTGCTCCTGGTCGCGCCTGCCGATGCCGGTGATTTTGCAGTCATGCAGAGCAATCGGGGATTCTTTATTCGCTTCGCATTGAGCGAGGTACCGGAGAAGAAGAAGAACGCGATCGGTGTCAGAGGCATGCGTCTGGATGATAAGGACTATGTCGAAGGGGCATGGGTGATCGCATCGGGGAACGAGTTCACCGTGGAATACAAAGGTAAGGAAGTTTCGTTGAATCGTCTGAAGCTCAGCAAGAGGGACGGCAAGGGTACGAAGCGATCCTGAGAATAAAGAACAAACCAATTGAGGAGGGCAACATTATGAAATGCAGTCAGTGTGGCGCCGATAACAAAGACGGCGCAAAGTTCTGTGTTCGCTGCGGATCTCCGCTGCAGGAAGCACAGCAGACGAACGAGTATTCTTATACCCAGCAGGATGCAGGCAGCTCGAACCAGCAGTATCAGAATGCCAATCAGCAGTATCAGAATACCAGCCAGCAGTATCAGGAGTCTCAGTACCGTCAGGCACAGCCGCAGGGATACAATCCGCAGCCGCAGACCACGTATTACCAACCGGTAGTAAATGAGTCTCAGCTTCCGCCGCAGTACAAACCGATCGGTGCGTGGGGATATTTCGGGTATACACTGCTGTTCTCGATCCCGATCGTCGGACTGATCTGCGCGATCATTTTCTCTTTGGGCGGATCCGGAAATATCAACCTTCGCAACTATGCCAGATCCCAGTTCTGCTGGCTTCTGATCATTCTGATCCTGGTTATTATTCTCGGAGTATCCGGAGCATTAACTTTTAATTCTGTGTTCAGAGGATTCTAAAAGCGGGAAAAGTATGTGACAGGAGGGGAGATATCCCCTCCTGTCACTGCTTCTCGCGATATCCTCAGCACATGTTCAAAAAATATTGTTGAAATTTTGTTGAAAATATGTATAATGAACATTGTGCTATTGCAATTGCCGGAATAGCTCAGTTGGTAGAGCACTTCACTCGTAATGAAGGGGTCGTCAGTTCGAGTCTGATTTCCGGCTCATGCGATTAACCGGAACGGTTTCGTTCCCGGTTAATCGCTTTATTTTTAGGAGGACTTATTTATGAGTATGAATCCTGAAGAATTAGACAGCAAAATCAGCCAGCTTGTAGAGTACAGCAGAAAGTCGGGCAAGATCGATCTGACGCTGTACCAGGAATATGATGTAAAGAGAGGCCTTCGTGATTCGAGCGGAAAAGGCGTTCTGACCGGTCTGACGGAGATCTCTGATGTAACCGGTATTACCGTCAGTGACAAGGGAGAGCGTGTTCCGGCCGACGGCCGTTTGTATTACCAGGGCTACAACGTAAAGGATCTGATCGGCGGTATGCAGACCCGCCGGTTCGGCTTTGAGGAGATCACATATCTTCTTTTATTCGGTTCGCTTCCGACGGATCAGCAGCTGAAGGAATTCATCGAAGTCCTCAGCGAGTTCCGGGAACTCCCCGAAGAATTCACGCGCGATGTCATCATGAAGGCGCCGAGCCAGAATATGATGAATTCCCTTCAGAAATGTATCCTGACCCTGTATTCCTATGATGAGAATGCGGACGATACCACGATCAAGAACATCCTGAAGCAGTCGCTCAGCATGATCGCAAAGATGCCGCTGCTGGCGGTCTACAGTTATCATACACATCGTCACTACCATCTGGGACAGAATCTGATCATCCGCAATCCGAAGCCGGAATTATCCCTGGCGGAGAATCTGCTGCAGATGCTTCATCCGGATGGACAGTACACCCAGCTGGAGGCCAAGGTACTGGATACCGCGCTGATCCTTCACGCGGAGCACGGCGGTGGTAACAACTCGACCTTCACGACGCATGTCGTATCCTCCACGGGAACCGATTCTTATTCGGCGGTTGCCGCCTCCCTCGGCTCCTTAAAGGGCCCCAAACACGGCGGTGCGAACCTCAAAGTCCTTGAGATGTTTGAGGACATTAAGGAAAACGTTCACAACTGGGAAAACGAGGATGAGATCCGTGCCTACATGAACAAGATCCTCGATAAGAAGGCCTTTGACAATTCGGGCCTCATCTACGGCATGGGCCACGCAGTTTATACC
>JAXJTA010000290.1:0-15407 GCA_036309825.1 Eubacterium sp.
ATCTCGCCGCCGCCGCACCATGACATCTATTCCATCGAGGATCTCGCGCAGCTGATCTACGATCTGAAAAACGCGAACAGGAAGGCACGGATCTCCGTCAAGCTCGTTTCTGAGGGCGGTGTCGGAACGATCGCGTCCGGCGTGGCCAAGGCAGGAGCGCAGGTCATTCTGATCTCCGGCTATGACGGCGGCACCGGTGCGGCGCCGGCATCCTCCGTGCACAATGCGGGCCTTCCGTGGGAACTCGGTGTATCGGAAGCGCACCACGAGCTGATCCGCAGCGGACTTCGTGACCGCGTGATCATCGAGACCGACGGCAAACTGATGAGCGGCCGAGATGTCGCCATCGCGGCGATGCTCGGTGCCGAGGAATTCGGCTTTGCCACGGCGCCTCTTGTGTGCATGGGCTGCATGATGATGCGTGTCTGCTCGAAGGACACCTGCCCGGTCGGTATCGCCACACAGAATGAAACGCTGAGGAAACGTTTTTGCGGTAAACCGGAATATGTGATGAACTTCATGCTCTATATCGCGGAACAGCTCCGCGAGATCATGGCGGGCCTCGGCTTCCGTACCGTTGAGGAGATGGTCGGCCGGACCGACTGCCTGAAGAAACGCGAAGACCTGATCACGGACAGAGCGGAAGAAGTCGACATGAGCAGCATCCTGGATCCGGAATACGCAAACGCGAAGGGCAGCCGTTTTGACCAAAAGAAGGTCTATGATTTCCATCTCGAGAAGACACTGGATGAGTCTGTTCTCCTGAAGAAGTTTGAGCCGGTTCTGAGCGGCAGGGAGAAACCGGACGGCAGAGAAGTATCGCTGAAGGTCTCCAGCACCGACCGCTCGTTCGGAACGATCCTCGGGTCGGAAATCACGGAAAAATTCGGAGATACCCTGGCAGAGAATGCCTTCGTTGTAAGGGCGGAGGGCGGCGGAGGCCAGTCCTTCGGCGCGTTCATTCCGAAGGGACTCAGTCTCTATCTGGAGGGAGACGCGAACGACGGCTTCGGAAAGGGACTTTCGGGCGGCAAGATCGTGGTCACCCCGCCGGCAAAGGCCGGCTTTAAGGCGGATGAGAATATCATCATCGGTAATGTTGCCCTGTACGGCGCTACTTCCGGCAAAGCCTATATCCGCGGCGTGGCGGGCGAACGCTTCTGCGTCCGCAATTCCGGCGCGACGGCTGTTTCCGAGGGCTGCGGCGATCATGGCCTCGAGTACATGACCGGGGGACGCGCGGTAATTCTGGGCGGCACAGGCAAAAACTTTGCGGCCGGTATGTCGGGAGGTTTCGCCTATGTACTGGATGTCGATCACACCCTGTACCGCAGGACCAATAAGGACATGGTCACTCTGCAGGAATTACACGATAAATACGATATTCAGGAGCTGAAGGCGATACTCGAAGATTATGAGAAGGAGACCGGCTCCGTCCGCGCGGCAGAGATCCTCGGGGATTTTGAGAACTTTATTCCGTGCTTCAAGAAGGTCGTCCCGAACGATTATCAGAAGATGCTGACAGCGATCGGGCGCTTCGAAGAACAGGGAATCTCGCATGAAAACGCTGTGCTGGAAGCATTTGAGCAGGTGACAGGGAGGGTATCCTGATGGGAAAAGCGACTGGCTTTCTGGAATATGAAAGAAAGAATAATACGGACATTCCGGCAGCGGAGCGAATCGGAAACTTCTGCGAGTTTCATACACCGCTGGCAGCCGATGAACGGATGAAGCAGGGAGCGCGCTGTATGAACTGCGGCGTACCCTTCTGCCAGTCGGCCATGAAGCTGAACGGCATGGTCACGGGCTGCCCGCTGCACAATCTGATCCCGGAGTGGAACGACCAGATCTACCGGGGCCATTTTCATCATGCCTACAGCCGTCTGCAGAAGACGAGCGACTTTCCGGAGTTCACCGGAAGGGTCTGCCCGGCATTGTGTGAGAAGGCATGCATCAACGGGGAGTACGGCGATCCTGTCACCGTTCACGACAACGAACGCTTCATCATCGAAAATGCCTGGGCAAATGGGTATATTACGCCGCAGATCCCGAAGGTTCGAAGCGGAAAGAGAGTAGCCGTCATCGGATCGGGGCCGGCGGGTCTGGCTGCCGCCAATGAACTGAACCACCGCGGACATTCGGTGACCGTATATGAACGAGAGGACCGCATCGGCGGTCTCCTGATGTACGGCATCCCGAATATGAAGCTCGACAAGAGTGTGATCTTCCGCCGTCAGAAACTGATGGAGGATGAGGGTGTCGTATTCAAAACCGGAGTCAATGTCGGAGCCGCGGCTGCGGATGCGAAGGGTCACGCGGACATAACGGCAGCCGCACTTTGCAAGGCATATGATGCCGTCATTCTCGCCTGCGGAGCGAAGCAGGCACGCGGCCTGGCAGGGGCCGATCCGGAGAAGATCAAAGGAATTTACTATGCGGTCGATTTCCTTCACGCTACAACGAAGAGCCTGCTTGATCACGGATTTCAGAACGGGACATGGGTGTCCGGCGGCAGAGATGCCGCTTCCTTCCTGAAGCAGGACGATTTTATCAGTGCAAAAGGGAAAAACGTCATCGTCGTAGGCGGCGGAGATACCGGCAATGACTGCATCGGCACCGTCCTGCGGCACGGCTGCAAGAGCGTGACTGCTCTTGAGATGATGCCGGAGCCGCCGGTCGTAAGGCGCGATTCGAATCCGTGGCCGGAATGGCCGCTGGTGAAGAAGACGGACTACGGGCACGAAGAGGCGATCTATGTCAGCGGGCATGATCCGCGGCTCTATGAGACAACGGTCAGAGAGTGTCATACCGACAAGAGGGGAAGGCTGAAGGAGATCGTTACGGTCAAGGTGAAATTTGAGAACCGGAAGATGGTAGAAGTACCGGGCAGCGAGCAGACGCTTCCCTGTGATCTTCTCCTGATTGCCGCCGGCTTTACCGGATGCGAGAAATACGTCCCCGAAGCCTTTGGCGTGAAGCTCGGAACCCGCGGCACCGTCGCAACGGAAACGGACAGATACGCAGCCGGTGTACCGGGCATTTTCACCGCGGGCGATATGCACCGCGGACAGTCGCTCGTCGTCTGGGCGGTCGCGGAAGGCAGAGCCTGCGCGGCAGAGGTGGATGAATATCTCATGGGGTATTCGACGATGGGCTGAGTGCGCGGCAGAGCAGAGACCGGGCGTGAGGGGAGTCCCGGCGCCGTATCCTGTGCGTATTTTTTTAGAACGCCATACTGCAAAATGAGTACAGAAAAAATCCGGAATATGCGCTATAGTACACACAAAAAGCCGGAGCACCACAGGTGCTTCGGGGAAGACAGGAGATCGGAATGGCTGAAATTCACGAGGAGTGCGGTGTCTTCGGTATTATAGCACCGGAGGAGACCATGGATACAACGAGGGCGGTCTATTACGGACTGATGGCCCTGCAGCACCGCGGGCAGGAGTCCGCCGGCATCGCCGTCAATCGCGACCGCAATATCTATTGCCGGAAGGATATCGGGCTCGTGCACGAAGTTTTTGACAGGCACAGCCTGGAGGAATTGGGAGCGGGCAGAATGGCGGTCGGTCACGTCCGCTATTCGACAAGCGGCAGTCTCTCAAGAGAAAACGCGCAGCCGATGCTTGTCCGCCATATCAAGGGGCAGCTTGCCGTCTGTCATAACGGCAATCTGGTCAATACCCGCGAGCTACGCCGGGCACTGGAGCTTCGCGGCTGCATCTTCCACTCGACCAGTGATACCGAGGTCGTATCTTATATCATCACGCAGGAGCGCCTGAATGCCGGCTCCATCGAGGAAGCGGTCATGCGCGCGATGAGCAAGCTCGAGGGCGCGTATTCTCTCGTTCTGATGTCTCCGGCGAAGCTGATCGCCGCCCGTGACCCGCACGGGTTCCGTCCCCTCTGCATGGGCAGAACGGAGAACGGAAGCATCGTTTTTGCCTCGGAATCCTGCGCGCTCGATACGATCGGCGCGTCATTCATTCGCGATCTTGATCCGGGCGAAGTGGTGTGGGTCGACAAAAACGGCATCCACAGCGACCGGCGTCACTGTGACGATCCTGCAAAAAAGCACACATCCTGTATCTTCGAGTATATCTATTTTGCGCGTCCCGATTCGGTGATCGATAAGGTCTCGGTGCATGCGTATCGTAAAGGTGCCGGACGTGAGCTGGCGAAGGAGTACCCGGTCGACGCGGACGTCGTGATCGGTGTGCCGGACTCCGGCCTTGACGCGGCAAGCGGCTTTGCCGCAGAATCCGGGATCCCCATGGAAACGGGTCTGGTAAAAAACAAGTATATCGGACGGACCTTCATTGCGCCTACGCAGGCGGAACGAACCAATCTGGTGCGTATGAAACTGAACGCTGTCCGCGATGTCATAGAGGGCAGGAGAGTCGTGCTGATCGATGATTCGATCGTGCGGGGAACAACGTCCGCGCGCATCATCCGGATCGTTCGGGAGGCGGGCGCGAAGGAGGTCCACATGCGCATTTCCGCTCCGCCGTTTACCGATCCGTGCTACTACGGGACGGATATCGACTCCAGAGAAAATCTGATCGCCAATAAACATACGATCGAGGAGATCTGCCGGATCATCGGCGCCGATTCCCTCGGTTTCCTATCGATGGATGCCGCAAAGCGCCTGTCCATCCCGGAGGGAGAGCACGAAGCACATTGCTGCACCGCCTGCTTTGACGGAAACTACCCGACCCGCGTGCCGGGCGAGCATATGAAGAACAGCTTCGATATCGGCTGATACATCTACTTAAAAGTAATTATTGCGCCGGCTCCGGCCGGTGTGTAATATAATGAGCAACAGGACAAAGGCGTCCGGCGATTCAGGCAATTGAATCTCCGGGCGCCTTCGTTTTTGTCTGAATAGGTAAAAGAACAGCAAAGGCGCTGCGGCAGGTAAAAGTACTGTCCGGCGCCTTTTCCTATTACTGCAGCAGCTGTTCGGAAAGAGGAGGAAGAAATTTTATGGAAATCAATGTAACCACCGTTGTATGGGTGCTCCTGTGCGCCGCGCTGGTCTACTTCATGCAGGCCGGCTTTGCTCTTTGTGAGGCAGGACTTACACGTGCGAAAAACACAGGCAACATTCTGATGAAAAATATGATGGACTTCTGTATCGGAACGCCGTGCTTCTGGCTCGTCGGCTTCGGCCTGATGTTCGGAGGCACCGGTTCACTGATCGGCGGCTTCGATCCGCTGATCCGCGGTACCTATACAGCGGCAAACAGTGTCGTTCCGCAGAGCATGCCTCTTTGGTGCTATGTTATCTTCCAGACTGTCTTCTGCGCGACCGCAGCGACGATCGTTTCCGGCTCCATGGCAGAGAGAACAAACTTCAAAGCCTATTGTGCCTATTCCGCGATGATCTCTCTGGTCATCTATCCGATCTCCGGTCACTGGATCTGGGGCGGCGGCTGGCTCGCTCAGCTCGGTTTCCACGATTTTGCCGGAAGCACCTGTGTACATATGGTCGGTGGTCTGATCGCCTGCCTCGGCGCGGCGCTGCTCGGACCGCGTATCGGAAAATACGATAAAGACGGAAAGGCACACGCAATTCCCGGCCACAACCTGACAGCCTGTGCCCTCGGTGTATTTATTCTCTGGTTCTGCTGGTTCGGTTTCAACGGCGGCTCTACCGTATCGATGGCAGATGCCGACGCAGCCCGTATTGCAAGCCTTGCCTTTATGAACACAAACCTTGCCGCCGCGGTTGCGACGCCCGTCGCGATGATCTTTACCTGGTTCCGTTACGGTAAACCGGATGTATCCATGACACTCAACGCCGCTCTGGCCGGACTTGTGGCGGTCACCGCTCCGGCAGACTGCATCACACCGGTCGGCGCGTTCTTTATCGGCTTTGTAGCCGGTATTCTGGTAGTTTTCAGTGTAGAATTCTTTGATAATGTAGCGAAGATCGATGACCCGGTCGGTGCCGTGTCTGTTCATATGGTAAATGGTATCTGGGGCAGCATTGCTGTCGGCCTCTTCTCCACCGGTGAAGACGGCGTCGGTGTCGGTCTCTTCTATGGCGGCGGTTTCCGACAGGTCGGTGTTCAGCTTCTCGGTATTATTTCCGTAGCCGCTTATGTACTTGCTGTTATGTATGTCGTATTCAAGATCATTGATAAGACGATCGGGCTCCGTGTACCGGCACAGGTCGAGATCGATGGCCTGGATATCCATGAGCATGGCCTCGCATCTGCTTATTCCGGCTTCGCGATCACCGATGTTACCGATATGAATATGGACGCGAACGAGAACACGGATCTGGGTCAGGATTCTTACGAGCAGGCTGATGAGGCACGCAAAAACGCAGCCGTCAAGGTTGTCCGTGAAGCACTGCCGGCAGCGGAATTTGATACCGGCGTTCATAAGGTATCGATCATTTGCCGGCTGTCCAAGTTTGATGCCCTGAAGAGAGCACTGAATGAGCTTGGTGTAACGGGAATGACCATGACACAGGTCATGGGATCCGGTATCCAGAAAGGTTCGACCGAGAGATATCGAGGCGCGATCGTTGATTCGACCCTCCTTCCGAAGGTCAAGGTGGAAGTTATCGTATCCAAGATTCCGGTCGATGATGTGATCGAGACTGCCAAGAAGACCCTGTACACCGGTCACATCGGCGACGGCAAGATCTTCGTATACAATGTCGCCAGAGTCGTAAAGGTTCGCACAGGCGAAGAAGGAAGCGAAGCCCTTGCGGACGTTGAATAAAGCATAGGTACTTTTTCTGCGGCAGCGTTTGCAGGGTTGCCGTGGGAATCGTTACAGTTCGTCTCTGTGCAATCCCAGGAAGCCCTCGCCCCGGATCTCCTGCGCGTCGGTCATGATGACGAACGCGTCGGGATCGATGGAGTAGACAATATCCTTCAGGAGGACCGTCTGCTTCTTCGAAATCGCGCAGAGAAGGACCGGACGGTCATTCTTCGTGTACATGCCCGTACCCTGCAGCTTTGTAACACCGCGTTCCAGCTCGGCCATGATCGTTTCGGCGATCCGGTCCGCAGATTCGGAAATGATGTAGGCTGTATAGGCGTTGCGAAAACCGTTGATGATGCGGTCGGCGATCATGCCGGAAAGGATGACCGTGATGACGGCATACAGTGACACGCGGATCCCGAAGATCGCCGCGGAGATGAGTACGATCACCGCGTCAAGAAGAGGCAGGATCTTCGCGATGCTCAAGTGCGGCAGTAGTTTCGTGATGATGGCGGCAACGGTATCGGTGCCGCCTGTCGTCGCGTTTCCGAGAAAAACGAGGCCCAAGCCGACGCCCATGATGCCGCCGCCGATGACGGCGATCAGAAAGAGGTCGTCGGAAGCAAGGCCGTATTCGGGAATGATATACAGCCAGACCGTAAAAATGACGGTGGCGAGAAATGTCCGGCTCATGAATTTCCAACCGCGGATGAGAACCGCAAAGAGGATCAGCGGAACGTTCAGAATAAAGTTCCACATCCACACGGGGACGCCGCCTTCGATCCAGGCACCGCTCACATATTTCAGCAGGATCGCGAGGCCCGAGAATCCGCCGGGCACCATTTTTGCCGGTGTATAGAACAGATTCACGGATACCGCCATCAGGAGGGTTCCCGCGATGATCCAGATGATATCCATTTTACTTTCCCGGATAATGCCGGGAATTTTTTTTGCCGCTTTGCGGATCGTTTTCGTCATGATGCACCTCCATAAGAAAAAAACGGACACTTCCCGAGGGAGGCGTCCGTATGATCATCGTTATTGATTCTTTCTGTACAAGTTCATTGTATACCCGCCTGGGGCTTTCGGCAACTGTTTCGCGGATTAGTAAAATGACAGGCGGGACGTCAGATGGTCATGATGAAACCATCTGAATCGCACATCTTTTATATCCAACGCTTACAATGATGGCACCGGCTGTGCAGGATTTCCTGAAGGACGATATTTGGAGGAAACCTAACGGGTCTTGCCGGTTGGTTTCCGGAGACTGAGTCCGCAGGAGATCCTCACAGCAGGCGCCTTAGTGAAAGGCGTCAAGGGGGACTCTCCCCAACTTCAACTAACAATAGGTTTACGCCGTCACCTGCCGGATAAAAGAATGGACAAAGGAAAGCACGCAATTTACAATATTGATAGGTATTACCGTGAAGTGACAGTAAATCGACGTTTTTATCAGTATAGGGGGATTTATCATGAGGAAAAGAGTGATTGCGGCGCTGATGGCGATCTGTGTGATCGGGTCTATGACAGGATGCGGCACGACAACGACAACGACAACGAAGACAGAGGGAACGACATCGGAAGCATCCGGCGCGTTCAACAAGCAGAAGGCGAAGGATGAAACAGAAGAGGTAAGTTCCGAGTCTGCTGCATCTGCGGAGTTCACCGCGGAAGGCGAAGCGGAAGCGCAGGAAGCTCTCGATGAGCTTGAAGAGCAAAAGGAAGAAGCCGAAAACGAAGCGGACGAGGCGGCGAACGATATCGACTATTTCAACAGCGAGATCGGTGCGCTGTTTACAGGGGATAAACTGATCTACGGGCCGGCTTCACTGGAAATATCCGGACTGCACAAATTCACATCGGATGACGATCCGTCAATGGATTATCTGGTCAATGATGATTATACGTCTATCGTTTATGTGAATTCATACGATGAAGACAGTGTACCGATCGAAGAAACGACGGAAGAAGAGATCAAAGCGAGCTATGAAGAGGATGCTGCCTGGACCAATGTAAATATGCTGTCCTTTGATACGTTTGAGCTGGGAGATTATCCGTGCGTTTTGTATTCCTTCAACGGGAATGTGAACGGGACGGATGAGTATGGCATAGAATTGATCATGGGCAATGACAAGATTACTACGAAGTCCATGCGAATTATCTGGGAGGCGACCGATGCGGAGACCTATGCGGCGGCAATGACGTCTTATACAAAGACGCTGGAGCTGTGCGGGGACAAGTCTGTCTATGAAAACAGAGAGGCGATCGGTGCCGCGAAGATCGCGGAGCGCTGATCATGATCGAACAGGCGAAATATCTGATCCTCATCATGGATCTGATCGGTACAGCGGCTTTTGCCATCTCCGGCGCGATCACCGCGATTCGGAAAAACATGGATATCTTCGGCGTAAACATTCTCGCGCTGATCACGGCGACGGGAGGCGGGGTGCTTCGGGATCTTCTGATCGGCCGCACACCGCCGGTCATGTTTCGAAACCCGGTCTATGTGATCATCGCTCTCGTGACCGCCAATATTTTCTTTGTCATCATGTGGAGCAAGAGGCACTACTCGATCTATGTGCCGGAAAAACATACGCATATTTTTAACACGCTCCTTTTCTGGTTTGATACGCTGGGGCTTGCGGCCTTCACCGTTGACGGCGTCTATGCGGGCGTCTACTCGTCGGATCCGCGCAATGTTTTTCTGCTGGTCGTGCTGGGTATTCTGACGGCTGTCGGCGGCGGTGTGTTCCGCGATGTTCTGGCAGCGGAGATGCCGTATATCTTCCGGAAACACATCTATGCGCTTGCGTCGCTGGCGGGGGCGCTCCTCACAGCGTTGATCGGTGTGTTCGCCGGCAGCTAGACGGCGGGAATTCTCGCGGGCTTCGCTGCTGTGCTGGTGCTCCGGTGTCTGGCGGCACACTACAAGTGGAATCTGGTGAGGATCGAAGAATAATACAAATGGTATTTAACGCTTTACCATGATATAATGTGTAGAAAAATATCAAAAACGGAAGTGGAATCTATGAGTATACAGGTAAGAAGAGCGGAGTCCGATGATATCCCGGCGGTGAAAAAACTTCTCAGTCAGGTGCTGGAAGTACATGCGAAGATCCGCCCGGATATTTTTATTCCCGGAACGACGAAATACACAACAGAGGAACTGGAGGCGATCTTCGCCGATGAGAAGACGCCGGTCTTTGTAGCAGTTGGTGAAGACGGTCAGATCAAGGGACATGCTTTCTGCGTGATTACGAGGCAGCCGTTCAGCACCAACATGAAGGACTTTACGACGCTTTATATCGATGACATCTGCGTCGATGAGGGTGCGAGAGGACAGCATGTGGGGACAGCTCTGTATGACCATGTGATCAACTTCGCAAAGGAACTCGGCTGCTATGATGTCACGCTGAATGTCTGGGAAGGCAATGACGCGGCCCGCAGCTTCTATGAACGGATGGGAATGGGCATCAAAGAAACGATGATGGAGGTCATTCTGTAACCATGAATATCGATGATATAGCCAGGAAGCTGCAGCGCGAACCGCAGATGTTCGACCGGTATGACGAGATACCGACGGGACGGACATCCGGGAGGATCACGGAGGGGACGCTGGTCCTTGAGGGCGGAGCCTGGCGGGGCATGTACTCCCAGGGCGTCGCGGACGCGCTGATGACGGAGGATATTACCTTTCGCACAACGATCGGCGTATCGGCAGGAGCGATGACCGGTGTGGGCTATGTGGCCGGTCAGATCGGATGGGCCGCGAGGATCAACCTGAAATACCGTCAGGATTCCAGGTACGTGGGCATCGGAGCGATGCGAAGAGATCACGGGATCACCGGTTTTTCTTTCCTCTTTGACGATCTGATCGAGGAATATCCGATGGATCGGAAGCGCTTTCTCGATCCGGCAACAAATTTCGTGGCCGTGGCGACCGATATGTTTACGGGCGAACCGGAATATTTCAAGAAGGGTGAATGCAATATCCTGCGTGCCGTCAGAGCTTCGGCGACGGTCCCGTATATCTCGCGGCCGGTCGTGATCAACGGCGTTCCTTATCTGGACGGCGGCTGTTCCGTGAATGTGCCTTACGACTGGGCGAAGGAGAATTATCCGGGCAAGATCATCGTCGTCAGAACGCGGGACCGTGCTTTCCGGTGCGAGGAGAAAAAGGTCGGCGCGGCGGACAAGATCCTCTATCGGAATTATCCGGAATTCATTGAGTCGAATGTGCAGGCACATCGGAATTACAATGAGATGCTGGACCGCCTCGATGAGGACGAAGCGAAGGGAGAGGCATTTGTTTTTGCCCCGGAAGAGCCGATCACGATCGACCGCTTTGAAGGCGATGTGCAAAAACTGGGCGAATTGTACGAGACGGGTTACAGAGAGACGAAGGCGCGCATTCCGGAGCTGCTCCGGTGGCTTGAGGTGTGAGCGGACCTGATATGGAGAACAAATTATGAGTGAACTTACTTTTCGATTTGCAGCAAGAGAGGATACGGCGAAGATCCTCTATTTCATCCGCAGCCTTGCGGAATATGAGAAGATGCTCGACGAAGTCGTAGCTGATGAGGCAACGCTGGAGGAGTGGATCTTCGATAAGCAGAAGGCTGAGGTCATCTTCCCGACAGTCGACGGAAAGGAGGTCGGGTTCGCGCTGTTTTTCCATAACTTCTCGACCTTCCTCGGCAGATCCGGCGTTTATCTCGAGGATCTGTTTATCATGCCCGAATACCGGGGACACGGCTACGGGAAGGCAACGCTGGAGGAACTGGCAAAGATCGCCGTTGACCGCGGCTGCGGACGCCTGGAGTGGTGGTGCCTCGACTGGAACAAGCCGAGCATTGATTTCTATCTGTCCATGGGCGCAGAGCCGATGAGCGACTGGACCGTTTACCGCATCGCGGGCGAGCGTCTGCGGAAGATGGGAAAACGATAAAAAACGATAAGAAACGATAAGAAAACGGCGTCGATACCGGCTGTACCGGTAGCGGCGCCGCGCAATTTCTACAATGCGAGTTTAACCTCTGTTATTTTGTGCGGATCGCCCAACGAAGCTTGGTAGAATGCGCACGCGGGTTGCGGAAGCATTCCTCGCGGGACGGGCGGATCACATCTTTATTCACATCTTCATACAGTCCCAGACGCTTCTGTTCTTTGAAAAACTTCTTTACCAGGCGGTCTTCGCCGGAATGAAAGGTGAGGATGGCAGCGCGGCCGCCCGGTGCGAGCGCGTCGGGAAGCTTCTCCAGAAATTCATAGAGCACGTCAAATTCACTGTTTACTTCGATGCGAAGCGCCTGAAAGACGCGGGCGCAGGATTTTTTTACCGCCTCTTCCTGCTCATCCTCCGAAGCCTTTTTCAGATCAGTGGAGTTCAGGAGGGTGGCGGTGATCAGCTCCCGAAGAGCGGTCGTTGTTGTCGGTGTCCGGCGACGGCGGTTTGCCTCGCGAACAGCGGTGGCGATCTCCTCCGCGTACGGTTCATCGGAATTTTCAATCAGGAGCCCGGCCAGGTCATCGCGGTCTAAGCGCTTCAGGCATTCGGATGCGGACTCACCCTTGTTCGGGTCGACGCGCAGGTCGAGCGGACCGTCCACTTTGTAGGAAAAACCACGCTCCGGGTTGTCGATCTGCATCGAGGAGACGCCGAGGTCGGCCAGCAGGAAGTCGAAGGGACCGTACTTGGCAGCCACTTCGTCGATGTTGCGGAAATTCGTATTGATCGGTGTCCAGATATCCTCGCCATAACCCTTTTCGCGCATTCGTTCGGTCGTTTTTACGATCTCGATCGGATCGACATCGAGAGAGTAGAGGTGGCCGGATTTTTCGAGTTTGTCAAGCATTTTCGAACTGTGTCCGCCGTAGCCGAGGGTGCAGTCCAGACCCTTCTGTCCCGGTTTGATCGCGAGGAAATCAAGGATCTCATTGACCATGATCGGAATGTGCATGCCGGCGGGGGTGCTTCCCTTACTGATGACCTTCTCGATCGTGTCTCCGTATTTCTCGGGATTCAGTTCTTTGTATTTCTCACTGAATTTACGCGGATATTTTCCGCTGTAATGCGGACGGCGGCGGTGAGGCGCTGCGCCTGCGTTACCTGCATTGTTGACCCCGGAAATTTCCTGCGCGCCTCCTTCTGCGCAGCCGTTCGCGTTTTCTTTGTTTATCTTATCCTTATCTGTGCTCATATCCTTTTACCTCTATCGCCTTTACGCTTCTACTTGCGGCAATCTAACGCATATCCCGCCCGGCGGACTTTGTAATTGTGCGGCCGGTCGGAACGGCATTGAACCATTCTAACGCATCTCACCTGCAGTTTATAGCATGCGCCGGCATTTGTAAATGCAGTGAAGCGGATATGCAAAGGTTCGTTCCAACCTTCGCTGCCGGACAAAAAATCCGCCACACAGGAAGCGTTTCTGGCTCCCCATATGGCGGATGATTTTTATGACAGGCCGGTCATCTTACGGACCGGCTGAGGCTACCCCGGCCGTTAGCAATGTGCCAATAACGGCAGGTGCCGTTTTTACTTCGATCAGCCGGCTTTCTTCTTGGTCAAATTCGGCATCGGAACTTTATCCGGAGCATAGGTGAAGAAGATCTCGTGATTCTTCATGCCTTCCGTGACCGTGAAGCGGCGGTGATTATTGGTCCGTGCGGTGAGGCTGACTACGCGGTCATTCTCCTTGACACCTTTCAAGGTGCGGACTTCGGTGAAAGACGTCTGGTATGTCTTGCCGATGGCAGGTGTTACGGAGACATCATTGCCATTGACGAGAATGTGGAAGCGGATCGCTCTGCACAGAAGTACGATGGTCACGATTCCGGCGATCACGCCGATTGCTGCCTGAATGATCACGAAGATCGGAGTCAGCGTTTTTACCTTGGCAAACGGCAGGTAGCCGAGCACAAAGCAGACAACGGCGGCGATGATCGGAAAGAGAATCGCGAGGATCACAGCGGTAAATTTGCGTGTGATCAGATAGTGGTCATTGGTAGTTTCAAATCGTCTCTCATCGCCCTTTGCGCTTCCCTTAATGGAAATAATAAAGCCGAGTACGAGGAAGACCGCGCACAGGATGACGCCAAGCCATGAGGCCAGGAATGTAAGAATATTGTCCATAGGTATCTCTCCCTTCATTTCTTCCGGAACATCTCCCGGAACGATTTTTCCGGCGGCCGCAGCAGCCGCTTACAGTTAAGATAATTTTATCATTGAGCAATTTGAGTGTCAACAAAACCGCACGCTGCAGTGAGTCGGATTCACGATAGATATTCGGCGTTTCGCGGAACGGGGAATGCAGGCACCCGCGGGGATCGGCGGTGCGTGCGGAGCTTGGAAAGTGAGTGGCGGATAAGCTGCGGAAAAATGTCCGGGAAGCCTTATTTTGCGCGGTTTTTCCTTGACATTGTGTATGCAAAAGAATATAATATAGAAACTATTGAGCCGGGAGGACGATATTTCAATTATGGAAAAAAATGTAATTACTTATGCCGGTCTTCGCAAACTGGAAGATGAGCTGCAGAGCAGAAAAGTCAACCTTCGTCGTGAGATCGCAGAAAAAATTAAAGTAGCACGTGAGCAGGGAGACCTTTCCGAGAACGCGGAGTACGATGCTGCAAAGGATGAGCAGCGCGAGAATGAAGCGCGCATCGTTGAGATCGAGGAGATGCTGAAGACCATCGAGGTTGTCGATGAGAGCGAGGTAGAAGCCGATAAGATCAACGTAGGAAGCACCGTAAAGGTACTCGATGTGGAGTTCAACGAAGAGGTTACCTACTACATCGTAGGACAAACCGAGGCAAACTCACTCGAGGGCAAGATCTCCAACAACTCTCCGCTGGGAGCGGCTCTGATCGGACATACCGTAGGGGAGACCGTATCGGTAGAGGCACCGGCAGGCGAGCTGAAGTTCAAGGTTCTTTCTATCAGTTACTAATTTGCACTTGCAGACTTGCGGCATAGTGCAGCAGGATATTTTTCGGAGGTACGAAATGGCTGAACAGAACGGTCAGAAGAAGCAGAATCAGAAACCGGAACAGGATCTGAACCAGGTGCTGAAGGTTCGCCGCGAGAAGCTGGCAGAACTGCAGGCAGCGGGCAACGATCCGTTCGTTATCACAAAATACGACCAGACGCATCACAGCAAAGAGATCGTAGAGAAGTTCGACGAGCTCGAGGAGAAGGACGTATCGATCGCCGGCCGTGTCATGAGCAAACGTGTCATGGGAAAAGCTTCCTTCTGTCATATTCAGGACAAACAGGGAACGATCCAGTGCTATGTGGCACGCGATGCCCTCGGCGAAGAGGAGTACAAGGCATTCAAGAAGATGGATATCGGTGATATCGTCGGCGTGGAAGGCTTCGTATTCAAGACAAAAACGGGCGAGGTTTCCATCCACGCGAAGAAGATCACTCTCCTGTCCAAATCCCTGCAGCCGCTTCCGGAGAAGTTCCACGGCCTGCAGAATACCGATATTCGTTATCGCCAGAGATATGTTGACCTGATCATGAACCAGGATGTAAAGGAGACTTTCATCAAGCGTTCCCAGGTACTCAAAGAGATCCGTACCTTCCTTGACGGACGCGGCTTCATGGAAGTTGAGACACCGATGCTCGTCGATAATGCCGGCGGCGCTGCGGCTCGTCCGTTCATCACTCACTACAACGC
>JAXJTA010000291.1:0-3503 GCA_036309825.1 Eubacterium sp.
CCCTTATAGGAGAAGCCTACATTATGAAAGGCGACCGCGTATTCGGATGTGAGCGGCTTCGCGCTTGTTTCCGGATATGCCATATCCGATCTGATTTCGAAGATACTCTGCACGCGGTCCGCACAGGCGATCGATTTGTCGATCGTGATAATGAGGGATGCCAGCTTGATCAGCTCGACGATCAGCTGCGCCATGTAGTTGTAGAGCGCAACAACATCACCCTGCTGAAGACCGCCGAGGCTCACCCGGATCGCTCCCTGACGAATCAGAACGATCGTTGCCAGGTTGATCAGTACATATGTCGCCGGATTCATAAGGGCTGAGATCCGTCCCACGAATTCATTGATCTTCGTGAGCGCAATGTTTTTCTCATCGAAATCACGGATCTCCTCCTCTTCCTTGCAGAAGGCACGGATGACGCGGACACCGGTCAGATTCTCACGCGCTATTCCGAGGACCTTATCCAGGGCTGCCTGTACCTTCTTGAAGAGAGGGATGCTGACGATCATGATTCCGAAGATCACGACGGAAAGAACGGGGATCGCCACCACGAAGATCAGCGCGCAGCGGACATCGATCGTAAAGGCCATGATCATCGCGCCAAAGACGATGAACGGGCTGCGCAGAAGGAGTCGAAGCGTCAGATTCAGACCATTCTGGATCTGGTTGATGTCGCTGGTCATTCGTGTGATCAGTGTATTCGTTCCGAGCGTATCCAGTTCCGTATAGGACAAGCCCTGAATATGATCAAAAAGAGCCTGCCGCAGCTTGGACGCAAAGCCAACGCTCGCCTTCGCCGCAAAAAACTGCGCCGTAATACTGAAACCCAGACCGATCGCCGCAAGGACGAGCATCAGGACAAACATCTTTACGATGTAACCCTTATCCGCATTCCCTATGCCGCGGTTGATGATCTGCGCCACAATGAGCGGCACCAGCAGATCGAGCAGTGCCTCCAACAGCTTGAAAGCCGGCGCCAATACGCTTTCCTTTTTGTACCCTTTCAGGTAGATCGCCAGTTTTTTCATAAATACCTCACTTTAATAAGAAAAAACACTTTTTCTATTCTCAAACACTTCTTACTATGATACCATCTTCTACATATATGAAACATATCTATTTTTAATGCACATATACTTTTTGCGTATAGGACGGGTTCGATCATGGATATTCGCCAACTAAAATACTTTACCGCAGTTGTAGACGAGGGAACAATATCGGCGGCAGCGCGAAGTCTGCATATCTCACAGCCTCCGCTTTCCTCGCAGATCCGCCTGTTGGAAACCGAATACGGTGTAAAGCTTTTTGAACGAGGTGCCCGCGGGATCACGCTGACCGAAGCCGGGTCTACGCTCTACCGCCATGCCAAAGAAATTCTGGAAATGGAAAAAGTCACAAACGATGACATGCGTGAACTCACGACCGGGCGAAAGGGTAGCATCCGCATCGGCGTCGTTTCCTCCGGAAGCTCCGGGGAATTCTTTCGAGGCATCAAGAGTTTTCGCCGGAGCAATCCCGACGTGAACTTTATTATTTACGAAGCAAATACGTATCAGCTTCTCGAACAGCTCGATGCCGGCAAAATCGAATTGGCCGTCGTACGAACCCCGTATCGCTATAAAGCCGCCGAGCAGATCGTTCTGCGCAGAGATTCTGTCGTAGCTGTCGGGGTAAAGGACCTGCTTCCGGGATTCCCCGACCGGCCGATCCGACTCGCCGATCTCGGCGGCCTCCCCCTCATCATGTACCGCCGCTGGGAATCGATCATCCGGGAAAAATGTGATGCGGAAGGTTTTTCTCCCCATGTGATCTGTCTGAACGATGACGCCAGAACCAGTCTCGCATGGGCAAAGGCAGGCATGGGCATTGCCCTCGTGCCCACCTCTATTCTCAGTGACACCGGGGATCTGTCCATCGTTCCTCTCGATGAGCCGGAATTGCAGACGGCCATCTGCCTGATACGAAAAAAAGGCGCTCCCCTTTCGGGAAGCGCCGCCGCTCTGCTGAAAATGTGGAAAAATCTGTAATGACCTGATAAGGAGCTTTATTTCTTTATTTAATGTACTTCTCGTACAGGAATCTCTCGGGAAGCGTAACGTGGAAGCCTTCCGCTACCTCGCGAAGATTCGACGCGGTGATCGTCTGCAGCTTATCCTGACGGACTGCCAGCACCTTCATCAGGATCTCCGCCGATTTCTCAACGGTATGCATCAGCCCGAAGGTAAGATCAAAATCCTCACCGGAGCAGAACATTCCATGATGCGCCCAGATAGCCACATCATATTTCTCCATCATGCGGCTTGTCGCCTCGGCGATTTCATATCCGCCCGGCACCATCCACGGAACAACGCCGACACCGTCGGGAAAAACGACCGGGCACTCGGTTGCCGATTCCCAAAGCTCTCTGGTGAAGACTTCATCGGTCAGCGGAAGCACGAATGTCAGCGCAATAATATTGGTCGTGTGCGCGTGATAAATGACCCTGTGTCTGCCGTTCGTCACCCTCTTCTTCACTTCGTGGTTCATCAGGTGTGCCGGGAGCTCACTGGTCGGTCTGCCGCCTTCCACCAGTCCCCAGCGGATCCTGTAATTCTCGCCCTTATCATCCAGCTCAATGATCGCGATGCATGCCTCCGGATCCACAATAATATTTCGGAAATATTTGCCGCTTCCCGTCACCAGGAAAAACTCACCGGCAAGTTCCGGTACGCTCGTGCCGATCGGCTCCCATGTGCCGTGATCATTCAAACGAGGTCTGATATCTTCTACTTCTTCCGGTTTTAATCTATAGGAGAGGTTTCCTCCGTTACGCTCATGCCATCCCTGGCTGAAGCCATCATCTGCCATCTTAATAAAGCCGCGTACAAATTTTGTATCAAGAATTTTCATGTTGTTTTCCTCTCTTTCTGATGACATCATTGCACGTTTTTGTGGCATTGTCAACATATAAATGTTGTTTTATGAATTTTATACGAGTTCAAATGTTGATTCATGTTGTTTTTGTGAGAGTTGCACCATGAGCCCTTCGGAAGCGGCGCTGCAAAGCATCTGTGCGATCTGCCCGCATCTCACAAAAAAAGAAGGCTCTCCGGAAAAACCGAAGAGCCCGATGATACCTTATTTGATGATCGTGATCTTTCCGAGAAGCGGAACCGGTTTCATCTTGCCCTGGCAGGCACCGATGAAGCCAATGAGCCAGCATACGATGATGAAGATCCCCCAGATCCAGCCAATGACCGGAATCAGTGAAGCTAAACCGAACAGCAAAATAACAAGGTACTGATTCAGATGGAAGCGCGCGAACTCGGGGCGCTGTCCCTGCTCAGTGCTCATCACCAATGCGATGATCCAGCCGATCAAGGTGATATAAGCAACGACACCGATCGTTTTTTCACGGGAACCGGGCTGTGCCACAACATCATCCGGACCAAAGCCGCCTCTGTATCCACCGTATTGATTGTACTGATTATACCCGTTGCCCTGGAAATTATTGGGGTTATAGC
>JAXJTA010000292.1:0-11787 GCA_036309825.1 Eubacterium sp.
CAAAAAGGGTTCGAAAAAAGTTTCGAAATAATAACAGGGAGAGAAATGTATGAGCAGGAGAAGCAGAGCATGGATTCCGTTCCTTCTGGCGGCCGCGATGCTTGCCGGCTGCGGACAGCAGAGCAGTCTGGCAATGGAGAGACTGAATGATAAGCTCACGGTCGCGGAGCCTGACGACAAAAACCGCACCACATATGAGATCTTCGTCGGTTCCTTTGCGGACAGCAATGGGGACGGGATCGGTGATCTGAACGGCATTACACAGAAGCTTGATTATATCAATGGAGAAGGCAAAAATGCGGGAAGCGGTTTCAACGCGATCTGGCTGACACCGATCTGCGAGGCAACCTCCTACCATAAATACGATACGATCGACTATGAAAAAGTGGATCCGGATTTCGGCACCATCGAGGATTTTGATTCCCTGATCGAGGCCTGCCATGAACGGGGGATCGATGTCTATACGGATATGGTCATGAATCATACCTCCGTAGAACATCCGTGGTTTAAGGAAGCTGCCTCTTATCTCAGGAACCTCCCCGCTGACCGGGAGCCGGATGTGAAGGACTGTCCTTACGTGGACTATTACAATTTCACGAAGGATCAGAAGGACGGCTACTCGAAACTCGCCGGTACGGACTGGTATTACGAGGCACGCTTCTGGGAGGGCATGCCGGATCTGAACCTGGACAGTGATGCAGTCCGCGGGGAACTGACCGATATTGCGCAGTTCTGGATCGATCACGGCGTAGACGGCTTCCGTCTGGATGCCACTACCTCCTATTATACGGACAGCTCGAAGGATACGATCGCTTTTCTGAAATGGTATAACGGCATGGTCAAGGAAAAGAAGCCGGACGCCTACCTCGTGGGAGAAGCCTGGACCGATCAGGAGACATATGCGGAATATTATTCCTCCGGTGTGGATTCCTTCTTTGATTTTGCGTATTCCGGTCCGGAAGGTCTCATTGCGAAGATGGCAAAGGGAAAAATCGATGCGGTCGAATTTGGCAAAGGACTGGAAGAAGAGGAAGAACTCTACACCTCCTACAATCCGGATGCGGTCAACGCACCCTTCTATACCAATCACGATCTCGCGAGAAGCGCCGGCTATTATTCCGGTGACGCGTCAAGCCGCGTGAAGCTTGCGGATGCGCTGAATCTGCTGATGACCGGCAACGCCTTCGTATATTACGGCGAGGAGATCGGCATGAAGGGCTCAGGCAAGGATGAGAATAAACGGGCACCGATGTACTGGACCGGAGATGAAGAGGATGCGGACGAGGATGCGGACCTGATCTGTGATCCGCCGGAGAATATGGACAAGGTGGAAATGAAATATCCGTCCGCAAAGGAGCAGGAGGAAGATCCGCTTTCGATCCTTAATTACTATCGAAACGCGGAGAAGATCCGAAATGCATATCCGGCGATCAGCCGCGGAAGAACGCAGGTGATCGACAGTCTGTCCGGTGAAACGCTTCTTGTGTTTACAAGAGATGACCCGGAGGGAACCGGTACGGTGCTTGTGATCATCAATACCGCAGAGGAAGCAGCTGTTGTCGATCTTGACGGGGCAGATCTGAACGGCATGAAAGAGCCGCACCTTTCGGCCGCGCTGCAGACAACGGAAGAGAATCCGACACAGGAAAAAACGAAAGTGACGATTCCGGCCTTCGGCATCGTCGTGCTGGCGGAGTGAACCTGTCTTACCGGGCGCCTTTGCGGTATCCGATCGGGAGGACCGGGACAGATTTCTATGGAATTACAATAAAACGAGGGAACAATTTTGAAGGCAGGAAAAACGAATTACATTTTTGACTTCTACGGAACACTTCTCGATATCCATACCGATGAAGAGCAGCAGTCCCTGTGGAAGAAGACCGCGGCTCTTTATGCCGCAGCGGGAGCGGACTATGATGGCGCGGGCCTGAGAGCTGCCTATGTCGGAATGGTAAGGGAAGAGGAAGAAAAGCTTGCGGCAAAGACCGGGTACAAATTCCCGGAGATCGATCTTCGAATCGTTTTTGCCAGACTGCTGACCGAAGCACCTGCCCGGCATGATGCAAGATTTGATGGACTGACGACCGGGGAACTGTTCGGAAGTGACTGGGTATGGAGCATCGGACAGGCATTCCGCGCACTCTCCAGAAGGCGCATGGCGGTCTACCGCGGCACGGAAGGCGTGCTGAAGCGGCTGAAGGCAAGAGGAAACAGGCTCTACCTGCTTTCGAATGCACAGTCGGTCTTCACGGTTCCCGAGCTGGAGATGAGCGGACTGAAGGATCTCTTCGACGCAGTCTACATTTCTTCGGATGTGGGGATGAAGAAGCCGCAGAAGGAATTTATGGAGAAGCTTCTCCGGGAGCAGCGGATCGATCCGAAGTCGGCCGTGATGATCGGCAATGATTTTTCCAGTGATATTCGTGTGGCAATGCTGAACGGAATGGACAGTGTTCATCTGAATACCGACGGTTATTCGGAAGAGGAAATACAGAAGCGGATTCTGGATGCCGGGGATGGAATCGAGAACCCGGTTCGGCCGAGACTGATCCGCAGCGGACGCATTGTAAGTTTACTTGAGGAGGTATGGACAGATGCCGGCTTGGCTTAAAGACGCAGTATTTTACGAGATCTATCCGCAGTCATTCTGCGATACGAATGCGGACGGGATCGGTGACATCAACGGGATCATCGGGAAACTGGACTATATTAAAGAGTTGGGCTGCAACGCGCTCTGGATCAACCCCATCTACGATTCTCCGTTCAAGGACGCGGGATACGATGTGCGGGATTACAGGAAGGTCGCGCCGAGATACGGAACGAATACGGACCTGTACCGGCTGTTCGGGGAAGCACATAACCGGGGGATCCGCGTTCTCCTGGACCTGGTTCCCGGGCACACCTCCGAGGAGCACCCCTGGTTTCTTGAAAGCAAAAAGGACGAGCGGAACGAATATTCCGACCGTTACATCTGGACGAACAGCGCTTTTCAGGGTATCCGCGATCATCTCTATATCGGCGGCGAGAGCGAGCGCGATGCCGTCTATATGCTGAACTTTTTCAAGTGTCAGCCCGCGCTGAACTACGGATGGCTGAATCGTACGGAGGAATGGCAGACCGGCGTGGACGATCCGGCGGCGATCGCGACAAGGGAGGCCATGAAGGACATCATGCGCTTCTGGCTGGATCACGGCTGCGACGGCTTCCGCGTGGATATGGCGGATTCTCTGGTTAAGGAAGATGACGAGAACAAGTCCGCGACGCAGGCGATCTGGCGCAGCGTCCGGGAGATGCTTGACCGGGATTACCCGGAAGCCGCGATCGTTTCGGAGTGGAGTAATCCTCTGCAGGCGATCCCCGGCGGCTTTCACTGTGATTTTTATCTCGATCATCATTACAACGGATACAATACGCTTCTTCGAGATTACGAGACGGAGGGCGGCGATCACAGCTATTTCCTGTGTGACGCCGGCGGTGACATTAACCGCTTCCTAGACGACTATATGCCGAAATATTCGGCAACTAAGGGCAGGGGATACATCAGTATGTTCACCTGCAACCATGATACGCTGCGTCCGGCCCGTAACCTGAGCCCGGCGGAGTTAAAACTTGCCTATGCTTTTATCTTTACGATGCCCGGTGTTCCGTTCCTGTACTACGGCGATGAGCTTGGTCAGAAATATCTGGACGTAAAAACAAAAGAGGGCGGCTACGCAAGGACGGGATCCCGCACCCCGATGCAGTGGACGAACGGCAGAAATGCCGGCTTTTCGGAGGCACCTGCGGATATCCTTTACCTGCCGGTCGACCCGTCACCGGATGCGCCGAGCGTGGAAAGCGAAAAAGATCTGCCGGAGTCACTTTTCAACGTAACGAAGGCATTGATCGCGCTTCGCCATGACTGCGTTGATCTGCAGGCGGATGCGGATTTCGAGCCGCTTCTGGCAGAGAAAGACGAACCGTTTGTGTACAGAAGGGGGAGACTGGTCCTGGCCGTTAATCCGTCGTCGAAGGAAAAGGCTCTTCCGCCGGAGCTTACAGAGGGAAAAAACGTTTTGTACCGGATCGGTAAGGCCGATGCGGAGCGGATCGGCGCGCAGGCGTTCGTTGTTTTTGCGTGAGTCAACGGTAAGACTTCATTCCGGTCATTGCCGGGGTACGGAAGTCACCGAACAGTAATTAATAATTATCAGTATTGACAGAGGGGAAGGATCGTTCATGTCATATACACCGGAACAGTGGAAAAAGGTCTATCGCAGCAGGGAATTCCGCAATTCCTATTATTACGGAGGCCCGCTTGGCGCGGAATGCGGCGCGCAGGGAACGGAATTTACGCTGTGGAGTCCGTATGCCGATGCGGTAAATCTGTGTCTGTATAAGGATGGAACGGGAGTAGAACGCACCAAACGCATGAAAATGGATCCGGGTGTCTGTGGCTGCTGGAATTACGAGACTCCGGAAAACCTGCACGGAACCTATTATTCCTATGAGATCATTACGAAAGGTCATGCGGTGATCACGGCGGATCCCTATGCGAGAGCTGCCGGGCTGAACGGTAAGCGCAGCATGGTCGTGGATCTGAAGCGGACCGATCCGGAAGGATGGAGCGGGGATTCGGCCCCGGCAAATGACGGAGAGCACATCATCTACGAGATGCATGTCAAGGAGTATTCCTGGGATCCGGCGGGCGGTTTTCCGGAAGAATTTCGCGGAAAATACAAAGCCATCACGTGTGAGCATACCTGTGTGGACGGGGACCCAAAGCATCCCTCCGGCATCGATTATCTGAAAGCGCTTGGGGTGACGGATATCCAGCTCATGCCTGTCTATGATTTCGGTTCTGTCGATGAGGCGGATCCTTCACAGTTCAACTGGGGCTACGATCCGGTCAACTATAATGTACCGGAGGGTGCCTATTCCTGTGATCCGTCGAAAGGCGAGGTGCGGATACGGGAACTAAAAGAGGCAATACAGACTCTTCACAGAAACGGATTTCGTGTTATTATGGATGTGGTTTACAACCATACATACGATCTGAATACACCGTTCCAGAAGACGGCACCGTGGTATTTCTACCGTGTCGGAAAAAACGGAGAGACATCGAACGGTTCCGCCTGCGGCAATGATGTGGCATCGGAGCAGCCGATGTGCCGGAGATATATCATCGATTCGGTTCTGTACTGGGCGCAGGAGTATCATATCGACGGTTTCCGCTTTGACCTGATGGGACTTCTCGATGTGGATCTGATGAACGCGATCCGGCAGGAACTGGACCGCAGGTTCGGCCCGGGCGTAAAGACGCTTCACGGAGAGCCGTGGTCCGCGGGTCCGTCCGATGTGGAAGGCAATGCCAGATTGGCCGTCCGTGATAACATCCGGCTCCTGAAACCGGATATCGCCATGTTCTGGGATACGATCCGCGACTGCGTCAAGGGACCGATCTTTTTTCCGGAAAAGGGAGGTTTTGTAAACGGCGGCGAAGGTTACGACGAAAAGCTGACCGAAGTGATCAGGCAGGAGACCGAGATGTCTGTAACGCCGGATCGTGTGATCACGTATGTATCGTCACATGATAACCATACGCTCGAGGACAGGCTGGCGATCACAACGCCGGACTCCGAGCTCAGAAGAAGACAGTATCATCTTGCGCAGACTATCTATATGACCTTCCACGGAACGCCGTTCATGCTTTCCGGCGAGGAGTTTGCCCGGACTAAGCAGGGCATTGAGAATTCCTTCCGCTCGCCGATCGGGATCAACAGGATCGACTGGCGAAGAACGATCACCGAGGAAAAAACGGTCCGCTTTACACAGGGACTGATTGCGCTTCGAAAGATGCTTCCCGCTTACCGTGACAAGAGTGCCAAAGCCGGTGAACGCATCAGCGGCATCACCTGCGACCATGGCGTCGTATCGTTCCTTGCGGATAATGCGGATCACCGGGACGCAGCGGAACGGGAAGCGTCGGGCCGGGCAGGAACGGCGAACATGGGTGCATCGGACATGGCACGGTCAGATTCCGGTTGGAGCCGGATCTTTACGATCTTTAACCGGACGGAAGAGACCCGTGAGGTCGCGCTTCCGGACGGAAAGTGGCAGATCCTTCTCGACGGGGAGGACAGCTTTGCCTGGAAGAAGAACCGGGAAGCCGGTGCGTCTGCAGCTGTTTCCGGAAAGGTAAGCGTACAGCCGGTTGCGGCGATGATACTCGGAGAGATAAAATGATCTACGAATATCCGGAGGATATAGAAAACTTCGCATGTATCGCGGGGGACTGCCCCGATACCTGCTGCGCCGGCTGGGAAGTCGACCTTGACGAAGACACCTGCGCGCTTTACAGAGAGACCGCGGGACCCTTTGGCGACCGGCTGCGGGCGGCGATCCATGAAGAGGACGGCTATACGTTTTTTCCTCTGACTGAGGAGAATCGCTGCCCGTTTCTTGACAAAAGAGGACTCTGTGAGATCTATCGCGAGCTGGGACCGACGAGCCTGTCGGTCACCTGTGATGAGTATCCGCGATATTATCTTCAGGTCGGTGACTACGAGCAGATCGACATGAGCCTCTCTTGCATGGAATACGCGAGGATCTACTTCGCATCGGAAAGGCGGACGCTCCACCGGATGCAGGACGAGATGATATCGGATGAAGATTGCGATGAGACCAGACTCCTGGCCATTCTCGATCTTCGTGACAGGATCCTCGACATTTTGCAATCCGGAGAAGGAAGCTTTGATTCCCGCTTCCAAAAGACGCTGGAGCTCTGCGGAATGACTGCGGCAGAGACTGATCCTGCTCTACAGGAACGAATGGAGCGCGCGGAGATCCTCGATGAGAGATGGGAGGGAAAGCTTGCGCTTGTCCGCTCTTATCTGGAAGAAGAAAAGAACGTACCCGCGGCCGTGAGCGACATCAAAGGGCTTCCCGGAGACACCGATCGCTGGCTGACAAAAACGGCCGTCTATTTTTTCTTCCGCTACATGATCGATGCTTATTATGACGAGGATAAATCCCGCCTCGGACGGCTGGTGAGCCGGAGCATCCGGTATACCGTTCTCCTTCTGGCTGCGGAAGTACATAAAAGAAATGGAGAAGCCGCTTTCGATCAGGACGATTTTGTGGAGATGATCCACCTGATCTCCCGGCAGATCGAACACTGCGAGGAAAATGTGGACCTGCTGAAGGACGCCGGTCTCTGAAATACAAAAATAATACTGGAAATGGGGTTGGGATAATGAGAAGATGTGGTATTTTGTATCCGATTTCATCGCTGCCGTCCAGATTCGGCA
Source organism: Eubacterium sp. (assembly GCA_036309825.1). Lineage (GTDB taxonomy): Bacteria > Bacillota > Clostridia > Lachnospirales > Lachnospiraceae > Bilifractor. The sequence continues at coordinate 7,290 of JAXJTA010000292.1, forward strand.
TCGGATGCTTTTCGAAGGAAGCTTATGAATTTGTGGATTTCCTGCATGAGGCGGGCCAGAGCTGCTGGCAGATCCTGCCGGTCGGCCCGACTGGCTTCGGGGATTCGCCGTATCAGCCGGTATCCGCGTTTGCAGGAAATCCGTATTTTATTTCCCCGGAGAAGCTGATCGAGGACGGTCTGCTGACCTGGGAGGAGTGCAACGGCGCTTATTTCGGAAGCGACGAGACGAGGGTCGATTACGGTGCCCTGTATGAGAACCGGTATCCGCTTCTTCGCACCGCGTTCAACAGATTCCGCCAAAGAGAGGATCTGAGAGAGGAATATGAAGAGCTCTTAGGCAGAGAAAACGCATGGCTTGAGGATTATGTCCTTTATATGGCGCTGAAGGAGAAATACAGCGGCGCAAGCTGGCAGGAATGGGAAGAGGATGACCGCCGGCGCAAGGCAGAGGCCATGAAGAAGGTGCAGGAGGAACATGCGGAGACCTGCGATTTTGTCCGCTTTCAGCAGTTCCTGTTTGACCGGCAGTGGCGAGCACTGAAGGCATACGCGAACGAGAAGGGGATCGAGATCATCGGCGATATTCCGTTCTATACCGCGCTCGACAGTGCTGATGTGTGGGCACATCCGGAAGCCTTCCTGATGGACAAGGATCTGAAGCCGACCTTTGTGGCAGGCTGCGCGCCGGATGCTTTTTCCGCGACGGGGCAGCTGTGGGGCAATCCGATCTATAACTGGACAAAACTCGCGGCGGATAATTACGCATGGTGGATCGAAAGGTTCAGGAGAAATCTCGACCTCTATGACGTGCTTCGCATCGATCATTTCCACGGCTTCGCGGAATATTACGCGATCCCTTACGGAGATGAAAACGCACTGAACGGGACGCTGAAGAAGGGCCCGGGCATGAAGTTTTTCAACTCTGTGAAAAAACAGCTCGGCGAACTTTCGCTGATTGCGGAGGATCTCGGTACCGTCACGGAGACCAATGAAAAACTCCTGAAAGATTCCGGCTTCCCGGGAATGAAGGTCCTGCAGTTCGCGTTTACGAGCTGGGACAGCAAGTATGTCACACACCGTCACGAGAAAAACTGCGTCGTCTATACAGGCACGCATGACAATACGACGCTTCGCGCATGGGTCGAGGAGATCAATGAGGGAAGCCGCGATTTCACGCGGAGGTATATCAATTCGAGAAATACCGATTACGGCGCCCTTGTGTGGGATCTGATCCGCGAGGCATACCGTTCGGTCGCCGACCTCTGCATTATTCCGATCCAGGATTATCTGGTGGAAGGCAGAGAAGCCCGCATGAACGAGCCGGGCACACAGGGAAATAACTGGCAGTGGAGAGTCCGCCCGAATTTCCTGTCCGCCGATCTGGCGCGCAGTATCCGGGAGCTGGCCGATCTCTACGGAAGAGCCCCGATCGAAAAGCCCTGACGGAAGAGCGCAGATCAAAAAGTCTTGACAGAACAGGATGAGAAACAGATAATATACGGGAAACGTAAATTGTCAATTTTATATCAGATAGTTTTTATCAGAGAGGTCCTAAATGAAAGCATACAAAGAGATGACGAAAGAGGAACTGCAGTCTGAACTGGAACAGCTTCGCATTCAGTACAGGAAGTATCAGGGCATGGAGCTCAGCCTCAACATGGCGCGCGGAAAGCCCTGCCAGGAGCAGCTTGACCTGTCCATGGGACTGATGGACGCGCTGCAGTCTGACGCGGATTTCTGCTCCGAGGACGGAACCGACTGCCGCAATTACGGCGGACTGGGAGGAATCCCGGAGATCCGTGAGATGATGGGTGATATGATGGAAAACAATCCGGATGACATCCTGATCTACGGGAACTCTTCTCTGAATATCATGTATGATACCGTATCCCGTGCGATGACGCACGGCATTATGGGCAACACACCGTGGTGCAAACTGGACAAGGTGAAATTTCTCTGCCCTGTACCGGGATATGACAGACACTTCGGAATTACCGAATATTTCGGAATCGAAATGATCCCGGTAAAGCTTCTTCCGACAGGACCGGATATGGATGTTGTGGAAAAACTGGTATCCGAGGATGATGCGATCAAGGGCATCTGGTGTGTTCCGAAATATTCGAACCCGTCCGGCATTTCCTATGATGACGAGACGGTACGCCGCTTCGCGAGACTGAAGCCGGCAGCAAAAGACTTCCGTATCTTCTGGGACAATGCGTATGGTGTTCACCATCTGTATGATCATCATCAGGATCATCTGATCGAGATCCTTGCGGAATGTAAGAGAGCCGGAAATCCGGATATGGTCTTCAAATTTGCTTCGACGTCGAAGATCACCTTCCCGGGAAGCGGTATTTCCGCTCTGGCAACCTCGCAGAATAACCTTGTGGATGTTAAAAATCAGCTGAAACATCAGACAATCAGCCATGATAAGCTGAATCAGCTCCGTCACGTCCGTTACTTCGGTGACATTCACGGCATGATCGAGCATATGAGAAAACACGCGGACATTCTTCGTCCGAAGTTCGAAGCTGTCGAGGATATTTTCGAAGAAGAGCTCGGCGGACTGGAGATCGGTACCTGGACCAAACCGAACGGCGGATATTTCATCAGCTTTGATTCTCTGTCGGGCTGTGCGAAGAAAATCGTTGCCAAGGCCAAGAAGGCCGGCGTAGAGCTTACCGCAGCCGGTTCGACCTGGCCATACGGAAAGGATCCGGAGGATTCCAATATCCGTATTGCGCCGTCTTACCCGCCGCTGGATGACCTGAAAACAGCCGCAAAGCTGCTTTCCCTGTGTGTAAAGATCGTCAGCGCGGAGAAATATTTAAGCGAAATGAATTGAAATTGATTCTGTATGAGGCCGGAGCGCCGCGTATCTGCGACGTTTCCGGTCTTTTTTTGTCTTTTTTTTCCACGAAGTCGCTTCGGATTCTCCGCATGGAGGCGTTTCGGCGGGAAAAAACGTTTTTTTCTGCTGCCGCGTTTTCCATAACGCGCGGGATATGGTAGAATAATAAGTAATTATTTCATGAAGGGAGAGATAGCAGATGAGAAAGAAGTTTTTACTTTGTATTCTTTTGTCTGTACTGATGGCGTTCACCCTCTGCGGCTGTTCGGTATCGGATACACGTATGATGTTCGGAACGGGCGGAACGGCGGGAACGTACTATTCCTACGGCGGCGTACTGGCCCAGTATATGAAAAACTATGCGAACGTCCGCGTTACGGCGGTTTCAACGGGAGGGTCGAAGGTCAATATCCAGAGTATTCAGGACGGAGATTTTCAGCTCGGCTTCACGCAGTCGGATGTTATGACTTACGGCTGGGACGGCGTCCGTGCTTTTGAAAATGACGGACCCACCCATGATTTCCGTGTGCTTGGAGCTCTCTATGCCGAGACGGTACAGCTGATCACCATGGATGACGACATCAATACCGTCGCGGACCTGAAGGGAAAGAGCGTTTCCATCGGCCAGGCCGGCTCGGGCGTCTATTTCAATGCGCTCGACGTCCTGGAGGGGGCGGGGATCACCCTCGATCAGATCAAACCGCAGTATCAGTCCTTTGAGGATTCCAAGGAGTCACTGAAGGATGGCAAGATCGACGCGGCTTTCATCGTGGCCGGTGCACCGACGACCGCTATCACGGAGCTTGCTACAACTAACGGTGTAAAACTGATCAACATCGACGGAGAACTTCGCGACGCGATCATGGAGGCGAATCCGTTCTACGAACCGCTGCAGATCCCGGCCGGAACCTACCCGGATCAGGACCAGCCGGTCGAGACGATCACCGTCAAAGCCACGGTCATCGTATCCGCGTCTGCGGACGAGGATACTGTCTATAACCTGACCGCTGCGATCTTCGACCACGCGGACGAGATCGCGAAGGAAAACGCCAAGGGCAATGAACTGTCCGTGGAGAACGCGACAAGCATCACGACGGTTCCGTATCATGCGGGTGCTGCCCGTTATTACAAGGAACAGGGCATTACAGTCAATACTGAGGAATAAGGAGGGAAGTCTGTGAGCGAATTCGACAGAAAAGAATTTGAAAAGCGGATGGCGGATGAAGAAAACCGTCATAACCGTGAAGAAGAGAAGAAGCTGGACAACTACGATTCCTTCGTTGATCAGAATGATAACACGGTCCATGAAGATATCGAGACGGTCATGCGTAAATATGACCGTGAGTCCAATACCCGTGTGTGGGTCGGCAAACCGAAGATGGCGATCACGATCATTCTGGCTGCCTTCTCGGTATGGTGCATCTATGTGACCCTTTTTGCGACCTTCCTCGAGGAGATCCGCCTGACATCCTTCATGGGCCTGATCATCCTGATGGGCTTTCTGATCTATCCGGCGAAAAAAGGTGTGCAGAAAGTCAACTACATGCCGGTCACCGACATCATCGCAATGATCCTTGGATCGGGAGCGTTTTTCTATTTTACCCTGAATGCCAATCAGATCATCAATCAGGGCACACGTTTTGCG
>JAXJTA010000293.1:0-5138 GCA_036309825.1 Eubacterium sp.
ACCGATATTGTTCGCTTCACGATTCCGACCTCGTTGCGTTTCACGGTTCCGTCTTCGTTTGATTCGCGATTCCGGCTTCGTTCGATTCGCAATTTTGGCTTCGCTCGCTCCGCGATTTCGGCTTCGTTCGATTCGCGATTTCAGATTCGTTCGATTCGTGATTTTTATAACTCACCCCGCGAGTCTCTCGATTGCCTCCCCTGCAATTTCCGTATAGTACTTATCGTACGTATAGGCTTTTGTTCCGTCGGCGATTTCCTCTTCCGTCAGCTGATAGATGTCCCGAAGGATCTCCTCCGCCCGGGAATGAAAATCTTCCGCCACTTCCTGTTGGTCATAGATGTAGCCATCCGCTTCCCAGCCCTCCGTGATCGACAGAACACGGAAACAACGGAAAATATCGCCCTCGACCACTTCCGTGTAGGCATCACGCAGCTCTTTCGTACTCATCGACCCGCTGTCTCTGCGGATCTGTTCCACATGCTCTTTCGTGTTGATCTCCGCGCTGTCCAGACACTCATAGAGATCCGCCATCTCCGCATACTTTACAAAAGTATCTTTTCCCATCAGGTCGTGTTTCTGCATATAGGCATCGAGTTCTTTGATCTCCCCCGCCTGATACATGGCTTCCAGTTCCGCCTTCCGACTCTGCAGCCTGGAATAAGACGTCCGGCTTCGGATTACGGAGAACACAGCGGTGACAAGCATCGCCGCCAGAATGAGCAGAAGGACCCATTTAAGTACCCTGCCGGTCTTCTTCTCGGCCTTTTGCCCCGCTTGGTACGGGACATATTTCTGGTCTCCGGCCGCTTTCTTCAGCTTCTTTACATATTCTCTCTGCTCCGCTTCCACTACCGGAACATTCTCCGTTCCGCAGAAGGGGCATTCCGCGCGCCCGTCCTCATAGTTGGCGCCGCAATTCGAACACTTCATGGATCCGCTCTCCATATCACTGCATCGATTTCTATCTCACGCTGCATCGATCGATGCTCTTTCCGACTTGATTTGTTGCTTCGGCTCCGGCCTAGCATCGATTTCTATTTCGCGCTGCATCGATCGTTGCTCGTTCCGGCTTGATTTGTTGCTTCGGCTTTGGCAAGCATCAATTTCTATTTCGCGCTGCATCGATCGATGCTCGTTCCAGCTTGATTTGTTGCTTCGGCTTTGGCAAGCATCAATTTCTATTTCGCGTTGCATCGATCGTTGCTCATTCCGGCTTGATTTGTTGCTTCGGCTTCGGCCTAGCATCGAGAAATATCAAGGAGAAGTTTTGTCGATGCCTTTTTACTCACCAAATCAAAGCCGAGGCATCGAGATAAAATAAAGAAGCAAATCCCGATTCAGCTTTCTTCCATTTCCCTGAATTTGAGGCATCGGCTTCTCTAACATTCAAGCATTCCGATGCCGGGCAGTATGAATCATCGATTCTTGCCTTTCATGAACTTCCCGATGCCGCCACGCCCGATTCTCATGATGCACAACATGCCGCCACATCCGATTTCTCATGATGCACAGCATGCCGCCACATCCGATTTCTCATGATGCTCAGCATTCCGCCACATCCGATTTCTCATGATGCGCAGCATTCCGTCACGCACGATTTCTCAACAAACTGCCTGCTCCTGCTGCAGCTGCTGCCTTATCTGTGAGTGCAGCCTCTTCACTCCGCTTTGTTCATGTAGCGATCCCAGCCCAGAACCGCATCCTCGAAGGATACACGCAGCTCATAGGTATCCGTGATCTCAGCAAGATCCTGCTCATTGGTACGCGGCATCTCGATGCCGAACATGTAGACTCTGCGGCTGCCATCCGTCAGTTCTTCGATCGGCTGCACGTCGTAGAACCAGACGCCGGGAAGTGATTCGTACAATTCTTCCGTTTCCGCATCGTTCAGACGCTGATCCGGGATCTCCTCTGTCAGATTTCCGTCCGCATCATAGTGCTTATAACCATCCTTCACAGCCGCCTCGATCTGCGCCTTCGTGAAAGTCGCCGTAACGATTCCGGCATAACTCTTCTGATACCGCTCGTTCTGGGAATTCTTCGGGAGAACGATCAGTCCCTCCAGTTCCATGACAAGATCGCCGTCATTCCACTTGATCTGTGTAATGCGACAGTCTTCAAAGGAAAAATTGTTCAATTCATTTATTGTGTGAAATCTCATATATTCTTATCCTGCCTTTCAAAAAAACCATAATCCCCTCGACCAATCACAGAGCGGTCATTAAGCCGATAGGTTTCCGGTACTTCAACCGATGCTTACTCCCCTCCGGTAGGTTTCCGGCACTTTAGCCGATGCTTACCGCTACTCCGATACGTTTCCGGCACTTTAGCCGATGCTTACCGCTACTCCGATACGTTTCCGGCACTTCAACCGATGCTTACCGCCTTTCGGCAAGCTTCCGGCACTTTTCAGTATACCACGACACCGTCGCCCCCGGCACCGTCTTTGTATTGCAGGGGGAATAATGCCTGTTATTTCTTGTCTAACAGTATGACTCCCTGCGGAGGATTCGCATTGATCGCGCCGACAATCTTATGAGGCAGATACGGTTCTTCCAGGTAATGGATCTCATCATCCGTGAGTTTGACATTTCGTGCAGCTGCCGCGTCATCAAAGTTTCTTGCTTTCGTTCCCCCGATGATCGGAGACGCGATCCCTTTTGCCCATTCCCAGGCAATAGCGATCTGTGCCATGGAAACATTATGGGCATCCGCGATCTCATGAACACGATCAACGATCAGCATATCATTGTCCGCATATGCATCGTACTTGCCCATTGCCACACGATCCGTTTTTGCCCGCATACTGTCACCAACCCAGGACGGTCTGGTCAAATGTCCCGCGGCAAGCGGGCTGTATGGCATGAGGGAGACATTCATCTGTTTGCAGATCGGGATCAATTCGCGTTCATCCTCGCGGTAAAGAAGATTATAGTGATTCTCCATTGCCTCAAAACGAGCCCACCCGTTTTCCTTCGCTGCCATCTGCATGTTGTAAAACTGATATCCATACATAGCGGAAGCACCAAGTGCCCGGACCTTGCCCTGGACTACCAGATCATTCAGTGCTTCCATTGTCTCTTCGATCGGTGTTTCATAGTCAAAACGATGGATGATATACAGATCCAGATAATCCGTGCCCAGACGGCGAAGTGTACCATCGATCTCTCTGTGGATCGCTTCACGCGATAATCTTCCCGGATTGAAGTAGACCTTGGATGCGATAACCACCTTATCTCTGGTCGTATGTGACTTCAGTGCCTTTCCCAGATATTCCTCACTGGTTCCTTCGGAATAACCATTTGCCGTATCAAAGAATTTGACTCCGAGATCCAGGGCATGCGCTACGATTTTTTCCGTTTCCTTCTCATCCAGTGTCCAGTCATGCATGGTGCCTGCCTTGCCGAAACTCATGCAGCCGACGCAGAGCCTGGAGATCTCGATGTCTGTATTACCCAGTTTTGTATATTCCATGAATTGCCTCCATCTTCTTATGAATGCTTATCCGTTAATCGCTCAACTGCTTCCCGCCAAACCCAATATCCTCGTGATCTCATCCGGCGTAAGCGCTGCGCGCTCTGTTACTTGTTCATCTTTGTGCTATCTCCGACCTTCTCACCGGTGACACAATACTCTCCTCGGCAATAGGCAGCATCAGAAGGAAGTGGGCTGCGGTTCCCTCACAAACGTGTATACATTCTCCCCGGATACTGCCTCCCGAAATTTGTGCCCCAGTATTTCCAGCTTCTTTAATTCTTCCGCCTGACGAACATTCTGCCTTGCCATCTCGCGCACCATCTCTCCGCGGCACATTTTCGCATAAACGCCTTTTGTCACGAGTTTTTCGCCCACCCGTTCGCAGAAGTTTATGGAAATGTAACGGTCGTCAGGGGTAAGGTATTTTTCAATACACTTTGAATATTCCCCGGACGCAAGATTTATGATGGTTCGACTTTCGTCAATGCAGGCCTTGTAAAGTTTATCTCCCCAGAATTCATAGAGATTCTTTGTGCCCGCAACATGTGCCTTTGCCTGCATCTCCAGACGGTAAGGAGCGACCTTATCCATAGGGCGGAGCACACCATAGAAAGCGCTGAGGATCCGAAGATTTTCTTCTACATAGTCAAACTGTCCGTATTCAAAAACTTCCGGCGCCATATAGGTAAATGCAATGCCGTTGTAGGCAAGGACCGCGGGTGTGAGATTCTTCTCCGGAAAATGCAGCATCTCGTCGATTCGCGCTGCGTTTTCGCTGACAATTTTATCGTTACAGGCCCAGAGAGACTTTAACTGCGAAAAACTTAACCCGGAAAGATATTCCAACACCTGCCTTGACTCCGTACGAAATGCCGGTTCCTGCAGACCCACCGCAAGATCCGTTTCCACCTTCATCTTCTTCGCAGGCGAAATAATTATTTTCATTATCTCAGATCCTCAAGCATCTGCTGTGGGTTGTCGGCGGCCTTGACCTTGCCATAGGCCTTTATGATCATGCCTTCTTCATCGATCAGATAGGTGGTGCGGATCACACCGTAAGAGGTCTTGCCATACATTTTTTTCTCGCCCCAGGCCTCGTACTGCTGAATCACATCCAGGTCGGGATTGGAAAGAAGGGTAAATGGCAGGCCGTATTTCTCCTCAAACTTCTTATGACTTGCAACTGTGTCTTTACTCACGCCAAGGACCACTGCTCCCGCTTCTCTGATCTGCGGGTAACGCTCGGCGAATCCGCAGGCCTGCTTTGTGCATCCCGCTGTCATATCCTTCGGATAGAAGTAAAGAATCACCTTCTTTCCCAGATAATCCGATAATTTATGAGTTTCTCCGTTCTGATCCGGCAGTTCAAAATCCGGTGCCTTCGTATTAATTTCTAACATATATGCCTCCTTATCATCAGGTAATATCATCAAGTAACATCACCAGGTAATATCATCAGATAATATCACCAGGTAATATCACACACTATATTCGTCAGGCCGCCGCGGCGTTTTTCTCGCCATACCAGCGGCGCCGGCCGATCAGGTAGAGCGTCACAAGAAGTGCCGCTGTGATCGTCCAGCTCAGCGGGTAGCAGAACATCAGCGTCTCCATCGTCGGCTTCAGCGGGAAGATCACAAAGATCCAGAAGATACGGG
>JAXJTA010000294.1:0-4852 GCA_036309825.1 Eubacterium sp.
ATATGGTGCGATACCCTGCCTGTCTCCCGGTCAAGGCACATGAGCCGCGACGAAGCGCGGTCCTCCAGCGGATCCTGCGCGATCAGTTCTTCCGGAAGATCGTAGTAAAAATCACTCGTTTTCATAGAAAATCACTCCTTGTCTGTCCGGGCCGTTTTTCTGCCCGGAACATTTACGTTTCCGGCATTTCACGCCTGCTCATCGGAACTTTCTTCCGACGCCGTATAAAAACTTCGGAAGTATTTCTTCGGGTAGTACACCTTATCACTCTCAACAAGGCGGGCTTTTCCGTCGTGTGCCTCCACGATGCTGACGGCGCAGTTCATCGGTACACCGCCCTGCCAGAAGTCATCCTTACTTTCATATAGATCATGAAGAATGGCTCTTGTCGCGCAGCCGTGCGTGGACACGAGGATCGTCTTGTCCTGCAGCTCGGGATTCGCGACGATCTCCCGCAAAAAAGCTGTGCATCGTGCGATCACTTCCTGTATCGTCTCTCCGCCTGTCGGCGGTACATAGTGATAGGTATCACGGAAGAAGGTCCCGTACATCTTCATCGAGATCTCACCGTGCTCCTCATCCACATGTTTTCCTTCCCATTCACCGAACCCGATCTCCTGGATCCTTTCATCTTCGATGATTGGAATATTTCTGTCCCCGACCATGATGTCGGCCGTATGCCGTGCCCGAAGAAGCGGGCTCGAATAGCAGACATCAAAGGGAACCTCTTTTAGAGCACCGGCGGTGATCTCAGCCAGCAGAACACCTTCTGCCGTCAGATCACTGCCCAGGTGTCCCTGAAGTCGTCTGGTTTCATTCCACGAGGTAATCCCGTGGCGCATTACATATATTTTCAATCCGAATCACACCTTACTGTCTTAATTCAATACCGAGGCTTGACAGTCCGTTCAGAACCTTCTTCATAGCTGCCGTGATATCCGCGTCTTCCAGAGTCTTCTCCTTGGAACGGAATACCAGCGAATATGCCATGGACTTATGTCCTTCCTGAACCTGCTCCCCCTCGTAAATATCGAAGAGTTTCAGATCTTCGAGGATCTTACCCGCTCTCTGACGGATCATCTTCTCGATAACAGCTGCTTCGATCTTTTTCGGAACGACCATGGAGAGATCACGGGTAACAGACGGGAACTTTGCGATTCCCTCGAACTTACGCTCGAAGCCGGCGAACGGAAGGATCTCCGGGAGATCCAGAACCGCTACATAGGTTCTCTCACCGATTCCGTAGTTTTTCATAACGATCGGATGTACCTCTCCGAGGTAACCGATCACTTTGCCGTCGTATTTTACAAGAGCCTGACGTCCCGGATGAAGGAATGTTTTTCCTGCCTTGGAATCATACTCCAGAAGATCGTGCATACCGATCTGTCCCAGGAACTCCTCGATCACACCCTTCATCTCGTAGAAATCACCCTTGCCGTAGAAGCCGAGAGTGATCTGCATTCTCTCCTCCGGAAGATCCGTGAGCGGAAGTTCCTTAGCAAGGTAGATATTGCCCATTTCGTAGAGGCGTACGTCCTTGTTGCGGCGATTATAGTTGGTCGCAAGAGACGTAAGAATTCCGTTCAGCGATGTTGTTCTCATGATCGAGAAATCCTCACCGAGCGGATTGGAGATCTGGATCGCCTTTCTGCACGGATCATCGGCAGCCATCAGCAGTTTATCGAACACCTTCGGACTCTCGAAGGAATAGCACATTCCCTGAGAGAAGCCGCAATACTCCGCGACGTCTCTTGCCTTATCTTCCACGTACATCTTGAAAGATTTCTTACCGGTGGTAGCTTCACCGCTCGGCAGCGTCATCGGAATCTTGTTGTAGCCGTAAAAACGTGCTACTTCCTCCGCAATATCACAGGTCCGGTGGATATCCTGACGGAAAGTCGGCGCTACGATCTCGTTTGTCTTCTCATCATAACGAAGCTCCACTTTTGCCAGATAGGCAAGCTGTTCTTCCGGTGTCAGGTCAAAGCCGATCAGCGCGTTGATCTTCTCCGGCTCGAACGGAACGCGGGATTCCTCTCTCTTTACCGGATAGATATCGATCGCTCCACCTACCACTTCACCTGCGCCGAACTCCTCGATGAGCTGGCATGCGCGATTCATCGCCTCCAGAGCGGTATTCGGATCAAGTCCCTTATCGAATTTTCTGGAAGCATCGGTCTGGTTTCCGACCTTCTTGGAGGACAGACGAATATTGGTGCCGTCAAAGCAAGCAGCCTCGAAAAGCATTGTCTGCACGTTATCCGTGATCATGGAGTTTTCTCCACCCATGATGCCGGCAAGGCCGACAGCCTTCTCCGCGTCGCGGATCGTAAGAACAGAAGAATCCAGAGTATATTCTTTGCCGTCGAGCGTGGTGAATTTCTCACCGTCAGCCGCTCTCTTTACGATGATCTGTCTGCCGGCAATGGTATCCAGATCGTAGGCATGCATCGGCTGTCCATATTCTTCCATGATATAGTTCGTGATATCGACTACATTGTTGATCGGACGGATTCCGTTTGAAGCAAGGCATCTCTGCATCCACTTCGGTGAAGGAGCCAGCTTGATATTCTTGACGACTCTTGCCGTATAACGGGAGCACAGATCGGCATCTTCTACACTTACCTTTACATAGTCGTTGACATCCTCGTCATTTCCCGTTTCCGGTACGACCGGAGCATGGAATTCCTTACCGAAGGTAGCCGCGGCTTCTCTCGCAATACCGATAACGCTGTAGCAGTCTACACGATTGGAAGTGATCTCGTATTCAAAGTTGGTGTCGTGAAGGCCGAGTGCCTCAATTGCGTCGTCACCCGGTTTTACACCGTCATTTTCACCGAAGATATACAGTCCGCTTTCCGGAGCTTCCGGATAAAACTCGCGGGTGCTGCCCAGTTCCTCGATGGAGCACATCATGCCGTAGGAATCGACGCCGCGAAGCTTTCCTGCCTTGATCTCGATGCCGCCCTCTGTCAGGGAGCCGTCATGTCCGCCGGCAACTTTTCCACCCGGAAGAACGACCGGAACGAGCGCACCTTCGAAGGCGTTCGGCGCGCCGGTAACGATCTGCGTTGTCTCGCTTCCCACATTTACCTGGCAGATCACCAGATGGTCGGAATCCGGATGCTTAACGATGCTCTCAATGCGGCCGACAACGATCTTTGCCAGGTCGCGGTCAAGCTGCTCATATCCTTCTGTTTTGGTTCCGGAAAGGGTCATTCCGTCCATATACTCCTGCGGAGTAACGTCGAGATCCGGAACATACATTTTGATCCAAGATAAAGATGTATTCATTGTTTTTCTCTCCTCACCTAATTAGAACTGTTTCAGGAAACGGTCGTCATTCTCATACAGAAGACGCATGTCATCGATCTCATATTTCAGCAGCGCGATACGCTCAAGGCCGACGCCGAAAGCGAAGCCTGTGTACTGTTCAGGATCGATGCCGCACATTTCAAATACATGAGGATGAACCATTCCGCAGCCGAGGATCTCGATCCAGCCCTCACCCTTGCAGAAACGGCAGCCCTTGCCGCCGCACTTGAAGCAGCTCACGTCCATCTCGGCGCTCGGCTCGGTGAACGGGAAATGATGCGGACGGAACTTGGTTTTTGTATCCGGTCCGAAGATCTCCTTCGCGAAGCCTTCCAGTGTTCCCTTCAGATCGGCGAAGGTAATGTTTTTGTCAACGACCAGTCCCTCGATCTGATGGAAGGACGGGGAATGTGTCGCGTCGACCTCATCGGCACGGAATACGCGTCCCGGGGAGATCATACGGATCGGCAGCTTACCCTCTTCCATGACACGGGCCTGGCACGGGGAGGTCTGGGTACGCAGTACGATATCTTTATTGATATAGAAGGTATCCTGCTCATCCTTTGCCGGATGGTTTGCCGGAATATTCAGCTTGGTGAAATTGTAGTCATCCCATTCCACTTCCGGGCCTTCCACGACTTCATAGCCCATACCGATGAAGATGCGTTCTACTTCCTCCAGTGCGATCTGGTTCGGATGTCTGTGGCCGATCTCAGCTTTCTTCGCAGGAAGCGTTACGTCGATCGTCTCGGTCGCCAGACGAAGATTCATCTGCTCCTCCTCGATCTTTGCCTTAACTTCCGCGATTTTGCTCTCGATCTGATCACGTGCCTCATTGACCATCTGACCGACCTTCGGACGATCTTCCGGCGCAACATCCTTCATTGCCTTCATAAGGTCCTTCAGTTCTCCTTTTTTGCCGAGAACGTTGACGCGAATGTCATTGAGTACATCCGGTGTTTTTGCTTCGGACAGATTCTTCACCGCTTTCGCAACAATAGAATCCAGTTTTTCTTTCATTCCTGAATCGCTCATTTTTTCTCTCCTTTTCGTGGCTTAATGATACGAGGCCGACGTGCATTTTCATCGGCGCAAAAATGGCTTTCTGCGCCTTTTTGCTCATAAAAAAACTCCGTCTCCTCATCTGAGGGACGAAGTAACTTCGCGGTACCACCCTGATTCCCGAACGACCTGTCCGGACACTCATTCCTGCTGTAACGTGCAGTCACGTCGACATCTACTGTTAGTTCGAAGTCGAAGCTCCGGCGCGAATCTCGGAAAAGTCCTGAACCTGAGAAGATTTACAGCCGACGGTCTTCTCTCTCTGAAGGAAAAACTTTTCTTACTGACGCCATCACGGCTTTTACCTTTTCATATTCTAGCGACTGACGCCCGTTCTGTCAAGAGGGAGGGCGACGCAAACCTATTGTTAATTGAAACCGATGGTGCAGGTCTCCTGCGGACTCTCTCTCCGGAAGCTAACCGGCTCTAAGCCGTTTTTCATGCCATACTTTGCTGCTGCGGAACTCCTCAGCAC
>JAXJTA010000295.1:0-5057 GCA_036309825.1 Eubacterium sp.
CACTTCTGGCAGGTCGTCACTCTCTTGCGCGGCGGGATTTCGGTGCCCTGGAACCAGGGTTTCATCGGAGCCATACCGGAGTTGATGATCAGCAGCGATGCATCGTTATGCGGTACGAGGGAAAAACTGTTCAGGCGCAGACATCCCTTTTCCTCGAAGTAGGAAAGAAACATCTCACGTAACTCATTTACGCCGTATTTCTGCATGTGTATTATCCTCCTGGATACTAATAAAGATTTCTTGGTTAAGTATTCTTCAAATGAAAAAGAGCGCTGATATCCTGATCATGGCAGAATATCAGCGTCTTTTATCATAGCACAGCGGTTTATTTCACGCAAATTTTTTTGAAGTTCTTTTTTCCCTTTTTCACAAGGATTCCATCGCCTTCGAGATCCGCTTTCTTGATAACCGCCTTGATGTCGGTGACCTTGGCATCCGCTACGGTCACGCCGCCCTGCTGGATCGCTCTGCGTCCCTCGGAACGGCTTGCCGCAAGCCCTGCCTTCACAAGTACGGAGATCACGTCGATCGTCTCGTCCTCCGCGAAATCGGAAGCCTCCAGTTCTACGGTCGGGACATTCGCGGAATCGGCGCCACCCGCAAAGAGTGCCTTTGCACCGGCCTCCGCCTTCTTCGCTTCCTCTTCGCCGTGGACCATGCTTGTCAGCTCATAAGCAAGGATCTCCTTTGCCTTATTCAGCTGGCTGCCTTCCCACTTGTCCATCTCATCGATCTGCTCGAGCGGAAGGAAGGTCATCATGCGAAGGAACTTGAGGACATCGGCATCATCCACGTTTCTCCAGTACTGGTAGAAATCGTACGGAGAAGTTTTTTCCGGATCAAGCCATACCGCGCCGCCGGCCGTTTTGCCCATCTTCGTTCCGTCATGCTTCAGGAGCAGATTGATGGTCATCGCCGAAGCATCTTTGCCGAGCTTTTTGCGGATGATCTCGGTTCCCGCAAGCATGTTGGACCACTGGTCATCTCCGCCGAACTCCAGATTGCAGCCGTAGTTCTGGAAGAGCTGGTAGAAATCGTATCCCTGCATCAGCATGTAGGAGAACTCCAGGAAGGAAAGTCCCTTCTCCAAGCGGTTTACGTAGCATCTCGCGCGAAGCATATCATTGACCGAGAAGCACGGGCCGATCTCTCTCATGAAATCCAGGAAGTTAAGGTGACGCAGCCAGTCGCCGTTGTTGACGATCATCGCCTTACCCGGTCCGAAATCGATAAAGCGGCTCATCTGCTTTTTGAAACATTCTACGTTGTGATCGATCGTCTCGGTCGTCATCATCTTACGCATATCGCTTCTGCCTGACGGATCGCCGATCATGGCCGTGCCGCCGCCCACAAGGGCGATCGGTTTGTTGCCCGCCATCTGCAGACGCTTCATCAGCGTAAGCGCCATGAAGTGTCCCACATGAAGGCTGTCCGCCGTCGGGTCGAAGCCGATGTAGAAAGTTGCTTTTCCCGTGTTTACCAGATCGCGTACGACCTCTTCATCCGTTACCTGCGCGATCAATCCTCTAGCCTGCAGTTCTTCGTAAATTCCCATTTCTTTTCCTCCGTTTTTGTAAGTACATCCGAGGGCTCACCGGCAAAAACGTTTCGCCTTTCCGAAACGAACGCACAAAAAAAGCCCTCATCCTAAAGTTTCCTTAGGACGAAAGCTTATCTTCCGTGTTACCACCTAAATTCGCGTCTTCCTCACAGAAGGCGCCTCCATGGGTACATGAATTTCTCCAAACATACCCCGGCGTTGATAACGTTCGCCAACACGCCGCAGCCTACGCAGGATGCCGGATTCTTCCAAAGATCCTTTCGGTGCGGAGCTCGGGGATGTATTCACAGTCGACTCGTTTGTGCGCCTCTCACCGTCCGGCAGCTCTCTGTACGCGTTTTCCGTCTGTTACTTATTCCCTTCAAAGCCATTACATATAACACAATTACTATACGTGGTAAATTCCGGTCTGTCAAGACCTCAAGGCTGCTTCGAACCACTCATGGGTTCTCAATATTTTCCGGATTTCAAAGTTTCTCAAAATTGCCACGATCACCATGTCCGCCCGATTCACTCTGTGATGATATCCTCGATCAGATCATTTCCGTCAGCCGCCGTTGTTGCCAGGGTATCGCAGCGCTCATTCATATCGTGGCCGGCATGTCCCTTGACCCAGTGAAAGGTCACATTGTGCGGCTCCTTCGCCTTCAGAAGTCTCTTCCAGAGATCGACATTTTTGACCGGCTCGTTTTTGCCGCGCTTCCAGCCTTTACGGATCCAGCCTTCGACCCAGTGGTCATTGAAGGCCTTGATCACATATTGTGAATCGGAATACAGGTCGACATCGCAGGGACGAAGAAGCTGCTCAAGTCCGGCGATCGCGGCCATCAGTTCCATCCGGTTATTTGTGGTCCTGACATAGCCCTGAGAAAGTTCCTTCTCGTGAACCGTTCCCCTGGCATCCGTATAGCGGAGGACACAGCCGTAACCTCCCGGTCCGTCGGGGTTGCCACGCGCGGAACCATCCGTATAGATCTCTACTCTCATTTGATGAAATCACCCTTCAATTCTCTGTAGAAGCAGGTATGATTGCCCGTGTGGCAGGCCGCTCCGGTCTGGTCCACAACAGCAAGGATCGTATCCTTGTCGCAGTCGATCCGAAGTGACCTTACATGCTGGATATGTCCGCTCGTAAGCCCTTTGGTCCATAGTTCGCTGCGGCTGCGGCTCCAGTAGGTCATCAGTCCCGTTTCCAGTGTCTTGTTATAAGATTCTTCATTCATGTAGGCCAGCATCAGAACCTCACCGGTCCCGTATTCCTGCACGATGCAGGGAACAAGCCCATTGCTGTCCAATTTAAAATCCGACCAGCTGAGATTTGCCGCGCTTTCCATCAGAGACTTCCTTTCGTGGACAGTACGTCCGTAATTCTGGGATCCAGGGTTACAGCCACGTCAAGCGCTTTCGCGAAGGCCTTGAAAAGTGCCTCGATCTTGTGATGATCATTCATGCCGTCCAGGATCTTCATGTGCAGGTTGCATCCCGCGCTGTAGGAGATCGCGTAGAAAAACTCATGCACCATCTGCGTACTCATATCTCCGCAGCGGTCACTCTCAAAGTCACCGGTAAATACAAAATACGGTCTTCCCGACAGATCGATCGCCGTAAGAACGAGTGTCTCGTCCATCGGCAGAATAACGCTTCCGTAGCGGCGGATCCCCGCCTTATTGCCAAGCGCTTTCGCGATCGCGTTTCCGAGCACGATGCCGGTATCCTCGATCGTGTGGTGATCATCAACGCGAAGGTCTCCCTCTACTTTCACGGTCAGATCAAAGAGGCCGTGGCGGGCAAAGCCCTCCAGCATATGATCAAAAAAGCCCACACCCGTATCAATATCGTATTTTCCGGAGCCGTCCAGATCGATCGTCACCGAGATCTTCGTCTCGGCCGTCTGTCTCTCAACGGTTGCGATTCTGTCTGCCATACTTCTACCTCACTTTATCAGTCTTCTTCGTTCTCAAAGCGGACAGCGATGGAATTGGCATGCGCTGTCAGCTGTTCGCATTTCGCGAACTGCTCGATGTCCTTATGGATCGCTTTGAGTGCCTCTCTGCTGTAATGGATAATGCTTGATTTCTTTACAAAATCATCGACACAGAGCGGGCTGAAGAACCTCGCGGTACCGCTTGTCGGAAGAATGTGATTCGGTCCCGCAAAGTAATCGCCGAGCGGCTCCGAACTGTATTCACCTACGAAGATCGCTCCCGCGTTGCGGATCTTGGTCATCACCTCGAAGGAATCCTTCATGATGATCTCCAGATGCTCCGGCGCGAACTCATTCGTGGCATCAATGGCTTCCTGTTCGGTCTCTGCTACCAGAATGCAGCCGAAGTTATCGATCGACTTGCGGATGATCTCTTCTCTGGACAGTACCTTTGTGAATGCCTCGACCTCACGGTCGACCTCTTCCGCAAGTTTGCGGCTCGTCGTTACGAGAACGGCGGATGCCATCTCGTCATGCTCCGCCTGGGACAGCAGATCGGCAGCCACAAAGCGCGGATTTGCCGTCTCATCGGCCAGTACAAGGATCTCACTCGGTCCCGCGATCGAATCGATGCTGACATTTCCGTAAACAGCCTTCTTCGCAAGCGCGACGAAGATATTTCCCGGTCCGACGATCTTGTCTACCTTCGGTACGCTCTCGGTCCCGTAAGCAAGCGCCGCGATCGCCTGCGCTCCTCCGATCTTGAAGATATGATCGGCACCGGCTTCGCCAGCCGCCACGAGAACGGCCGGATTGACCTTTCCTTCCGCATTGCACGGCGTCGTCATGATCACCTCATTCACACCGGCCGTTTTTGCCGGAATGATATTCATCAGAACGGAGGACGGATAAGCCGCCTTGCCTCCCGGAACATAAACGCCGACGCGCTGCATCGGTGTGATCTTCTGGCCGAGGATCGTTCCCTGCTCTGTCGTGGTGATCCAGCTGTTCTGCTTCTGTTTCTCATGGAAGCTGCGGATATTGACAAGCGCCTTCCTGATCACATCGACCAGGGACGGATCGACCAGTGTGTACGCCTCTTCGATCTCTGCCTTTGTGACCTCGATGGTATCCTTTGACAGCTTTGCCTTATCAAACTTTTCCGTATAAGCGAAGAGAGCCTCATCGCCCTTTGCCTTGACATTTTCGATGATCTCCCGGACGATCGCTTCCTGGGTGCCGAACTGAACCGGACTCCTGTTCAGGAATTTCTCACGGACATCATTCTTTGTATTTTCATTTAATTCAACGATCTTCATTCTATCTCTCCTGTAAACTCCGCCTGCTGTATCCGAATATATAATATAGTTAAAGATTATTCTGGATCGCGTGGATCAGCTCGGTGATCCTCGCATTGTCCATTTTCATACTGACCGGATTTACGACCATACGTGCCGACAGGGGGCAGACTTCCTCGAGTACGGTAAGTCCGTTTTCACGCAGTGTGCTGCCCGTTTCAACGATATCCACGATAACCTCGGACAGACCGACGATCGGTGCCAGCTCGATGGA
>JAXJTA010000296.1:0-11360 GCA_036309825.1 Eubacterium sp.
CCTCCTTTTCTTCCCGGAATCTTCTGCCCGGGCGCCGCTCCGTTTCCTTCCTTTTCTTACGGAGCCATTGCGGTCCATCCTCGGATGGATCATTTCGGAGAAACGAAAATGGGTAAAAAAATAGCCTCTGCCCCCTTCCATGGGACAAAAGCTTTGCTTCTGCGATACCACCCATATTGACATCTGCTCGAGATGCCCTCTCGTTTCACACACCATCATGCGTCCCCGGTTGATAACGGATGGGAACCCGTCGGTCTCTACTGAAAATGTTTACTTCGTTCGGACCGCCCTCAGAAGTCCATTCACTCTGATCTGCCTGCCGCTTTTCCACCATCAGCGACTCTCTGAAAAACATTCCTCAAAGTTACTACTCTTCGTCATTGGTTTACGAAAATTATAATCAGAAAACGGACGAATGTCAAGACATTCGCCCGATACTTTTTTGCACTAACGCGACAAAATTCGGTTTCATGATCTCCGACGCTTTCTGTACCTCTTCATGTGAGAGCAGATTGTCGGAAAGGCCCGCGCCGGGATTGGTCACACAGGATACGCCGCAGACGCGCATGCCCGCGTGTCTGGCCGCGATCGCTTCGACCGCCGTGCTCATACCGACCGCGCTTCCACCCAGAGTGCGGAACATCCGCACCTCTGCCGGCGACTCGTAATTCGGTCCCGTTGCCTGGACATACGTTCCCTCTTTCAGTTCGATCCCGAGGTCCTCCGCGGATGACCGGATGATTCCGCACAGCTCCGCATCGTAGATACGGCTCATATCCGGGAATCTCGTGCCGAGCATTTCCACATTGGGTCCGATGAGAGGAGACGGCACAAAGCTCGAGATCTGATCGGTGATCATCATCAGCGTGCCTGCGGAATATGCCGGATCAAGTCCGCCCGCGGCATTCGTCAGGAAGAGGATCTCCGCGCCGAAGAGACGCATCAGGCGCACCGGAAGAACCACATCGGTCATCGGATAGCCTTCATAATAATGGA
Source organism: Eubacterium sp. (assembly GCA_036309825.1). Lineage (GTDB taxonomy): Bacteria > Bacillota > Clostridia > Lachnospirales > Lachnospiraceae > Bilifractor. The sequence continues at coordinate 997 of JAXJTA010000296.1, forward strand.
CACGCCCCTGCATCATCACGACCGGAACGTCTTCTATATGAGAAAAAACGAACCTTCCCCTGTGGCCTGCTACTGTGGATACCGGAAAGCCCGGGATCTCGCGGTAAGCGATCTCTCCTTCGACCGGCAGCATATCTGCCAGATCGCCCAGCCCCGAGCCGAGGATCAGCGCGACCTTCGGCACAAACGGGACTCTGTCCCGCACCGCTTCAAAGCATCTCTGTAATTTTGCTTTCGTTTCATTCATGATCCATCCTCCCGGCAGCGCTTATTCTTCTCCCGACAGCTTATTCGTCGTCCGGCAGCTTATTCGTATCCCGGCAGCGCATTCGTCACCCGGCAGCATTTATTCGTCTCCCGGCAGCGTATATTCGTCTCCCGGCAGCGATTATTCCCCGTCGATCTTCCTTGTCAGATAGGCAAAAAGGCAGATATCCAGAACCGCTGCGGCCATCAGAATGACCGCTACCACGCGTCCCGGCTGCAGCGCCATAATGCACTCCAGCACAGCCAGAATGATCAGAAAAAGCGCGATCACGCGCTGGTACTTCAGTTCCTGCTCCGGTGTGCGTTTCTTCTTGTTTCTCGTTTTGTTCGAGCCTTCAAAGAGCTCCGTGACTCTGTTGCCTTTTCCCATGAAAAAGACAACAGCCAAAACTGCCAGAATAGCAGCAACCGTTCCGTCAAATGCCGGTGAAAACATAAATAAAATCCTCCTAATTAATCCCCCCGCCGCATCAGCAGCGCGTTTTCTCTCGGTTTATCATAATAATTCTTCCTGATCCCGACCTGTTCAAACCCGGCTCCACGGTACAGACGGATCGCCGGTTCATTACTTTCGCGGACCTCCAGAAAGATCCGCAGGATCCCCTTCTCGTCGGCCTGCCGCATCAGTTCTTCGAACATCCGCTTTGCGATCCCCTCGCCTCGCCGCGCCTTATCAACGGCGACGTTCAACACATCCGCCTCATCCAGAGACAGCAGCAGGGCGCAGAATCCGACGGGAATATCCTCCTTTTTGTCGATCGCTGCAAGGAAGACCGTGTCATCCCGCTGCAGGAAATCGCGATAGCTCTTTTCGCTCCAGGGCACGGAAAAGGAGGCTTCCTCAATGGGCATGACCCACGACAGGTCCGTCTCGGTCATTTCCCGGATGCGAATGTCACTCATTCCTTTGTCCCCCGGTCTTCGTTTGCGCCGCCTTTCTCTCCGGCTCGTCTATCCGCGCCAGCCACGCCGCACTCTTCCTGTCCGCGGTCCGGGAAGTTCTGCACGACCTGCTTCGACTCCGCTTCGGCAACACCTTCCGGATGCTCCCTCTCCGCCTGGGACTTTCTTAAGTATTCCGGTACATGGTCGGCTGCGGAAACCGTCCTTCCCTCTGCCAGATAAATCATGCCGAGTGCTCCGACGGCTCCGGCTCTCTGCCTCGATAAATGCGCGGGTGCTTCCGTGAAGGGCACGGTGAGCAGTTCCCGCATTCTGTTCCGATAGACCGGAACGCCGTCCCCGATCAGGATGACCGGCTCGCCCAGTTCATTCAGGGCCGCAGCCAGATCATCGATCGGCGCCGCAAACTGTTCCCGCACAGTTTTCATAACATGCTCTTCAAAGCGGTAGATTCCCGTATAGACCTGCTGCCGGCGCGCGTCCATCATCGGCACGACCAGTCCTTTCGCGTCATACAGGTTATAGGCCAGCGCATCGACCGTAGGCACCTCCACGATCGGCTTGTTCAGTGCCAGACCGAGTCCTTTGGCGGTTGCCGACCCGATCCGCAGTCCTGTGAAAGACCCCGGCCCCTTTGCGATCGCGATCGCGTCGATCGACGCAAGATCCGTCTCTGTCATGCGGACGATCTCGTCCAGCATCGGAAGCAGCGTCTGGGAATGCGTTTTTTTATAATTGACCGTGTACTCCGCAAGGAGCGCTCCATCCTCCAGAAGGGCGGCCGATGCCACCGTACCCGAACTGTCCAGCGCCAATAATTTCATAATTCGATCTCTCCTTCAATCGTGATCTTCCGGTAGTCAAAACCTTCCGACGGGTCCTTTTCGATCGTGATGCGGATCACATCTTCCGGCAGGATCTCCGGAACCAGATGCGCCCACTCGACCAGGCAGATGCCGCTGCCGTAGAAGTAATCCTCATACCCGATCTCGTCCATCTCCTCCGGCTCCTCGATCCGGTATACATCGAAATGATAGAGCGGCATGCGCCCCGAGGTATATTCCTGCACGATCGTGAAGGTCGGGCTTGCGACCGGCTCCGTGATCCCGAGTCCGGCTGCGATTCCCTGGGCAAAAACGGTCTTCCCCACGCCGAGGTCGCCGTCCAGTGTATAGATCTGCCCCGGCTGAGCCTTTTCGGCGATGCGTTCCGCAAGGGCAAAGGTCTCTTCGGGGCTTCTGGTTTCAATCGTCATCATATCCATCTCCTGCAAACAAGTGCTTTTATTTTATCACCATTTCCCTTATAATAACAGGCAGAAAAAAAACAGAAAAAGGAGATATTCAACATGTCTAATCCGGTTGTTACAATCACCATGGAAAACGGCGACGTAATGAAAGCGGAACTCTATCCGGAGATCGCGCCGAACACCGTAAACAACTTTATTTCCCTCGTAAAAAAAGGCTTCTATAACGGAGTTACCTTCCACCGTATCATCCCGGGCTTCATGATCCAGGGCGGTGATCCGGAAGGCACCGGTATGGGCGGCCCGGGCTACAGCATCAAGGGCGAATTCGCGCAGAACCGCTTCACCAATGATCTGAAGCACACCAGAGGCGTTCTCTCCATGGCACGTTCCATGATGCCGAACTCCGCGGGCAGCCAGTTCTTCATCATGCATGCCGACGCTCCGCATCTGGACGGCGCTTACGCAGCCTTCGGAAAGGTCATCGAAGGCCTTGAGGTCATCGACTCGATCGCGTCCGTTCGCACCAACTTCAATGACGCGCCGCTCACCCCGGTCGTTATCAAGTCCATGGAAGTCGACACCTTCGGTGTGGATTATCCGGAACCGGAGAAATACTGATCGGCGATTTCCGCAGCAGGTTCATCCGCGGGTTCATCCGCCGCTTTGCCGCCATTCCGCCGGGGATCCGGCATTTCTCCTAATCCAGCAGGTATTTACCGCCGGCTTCGCAATAATATGCGGAGCCGGTTTTTTCGATCACAGCGCGTCCCGATGTGGCATCCGCAAGGTTCTTTGCGAATCGCTGTTCCTCCTCTGCCGGAAGGATCACATGGAGCGTCACGCCATCGGCATATTCCGAACCCAGCATTGGGATCTTGTTCTGTCCGATGATATACTGAACCTTGCCGAGATCCGTATATTCCACGCGGATATCCAGCTGTGCGCCGTATATTTTCTCCACGACCGTACTTGCCGCAAGGCCCGCCTGCACGGCTGCCGAATAGGCACGCACAAGGCCGCCCGTACCCAGAAGCACCCCGCCGAAATAACGGGTGACGACAACGGCCGCATTGCAGATCCCCTGCCCCGTCAGCACATCGAGCATCGGCCTGCCTGCTGTTCCCTGCGGCTCTCCGTCATCGGAGGCGCGCATCAGCTCCATCCTTCTGCCGATCGTATAGGCGGAACAATTGTGCCTCGCGTCCCAGTATTTCTTCTTCATCTCTTCGATAAAAGCGAGTGCTTCCTCCTCGCTGCTGACCGGACGGACCGTCGCGATGAACCGCGATTTTTTCTCCTCGATCTCGCCGGCCCCTCCTTCGAGGACCGTCTTATACGTGCTTACTGCGTTTTTCTCTTCCATATTCTCTCTTTATTATTCCCTCTGCCATTATTGCCTCGGCCATTGTTGCCTCTGCCATTATTGTCTCGGCCATTGTTGCCCCGGAAGTTTCTTCCAATTATAGTACCACAAAAAAGCCTTTATTTCATCGTCTGCTTTTGATATAATGATATGAACTATTGAGTTTTTGCAAATTTGGAGGCGTATATATGAATTTAGGCAGATCCGGTATCGAAAAAGAGAAAGACCAGCTGAACGCTGTAGGGCCCCGCATCGGCAATTCGATCGGTGTCGTCATTCTTCGTGTCGTACTTTTCCTGATCATTGCTGTCGCCACTGCTCTCGTCTGCTTTGGTGCGGGCGCATACCGGGGAATCATTGCCGATTCCCCGTCGATCACAGATGTCAACATCATGCCCATGGGTTACGCGTCATTTATTTATGATGACCAGGGCAATCAGATCCAGAAACTGAATTCCGTTGAAGGAAACCGTGTATCGATCTCCATCGACGAGATTCCGCAGGATATGCAGCACGCGATCGTAGCCATTGAGGACTCCCGTTTCTACGAGCACAACGGCGTTGACCCGCACGGTATGATCCGCGCATTCATGGTTATGTTCAGCTCGGGCGGTGCAAGATCCGAGGGTGCGAGTACGATCACCCAGCAGCTGCTGAAGAACAACGTTTTTACCGACTGGCTCAGTGAATCCCGTGTGGACACGATCCGTCGAAAGCTGCAGGAACAGTACCTGGCGGTCCAGCTGGAGGAATCTCTGAAGGCGGCCGGCAAGGACCCGAAGGCAGTTATTCTGGAAAACTACCTCAACACCGTAAACTTCGGTCACGGTGCTTACGGTGTGCAGACAGCAGCACAGACGTATTTCGGAAAAGATGCCAAAGACCTGACGCTCTCCGAGTGCGCTGTTCTGGCTGCGATCCCGCAGAACCCGAGTCAGTTTGACCCGATCCTTTATCCGGAGGATAACGCGGAGCGTCGTCAGACCGTCCTCGATTACATGCTCAACCAGGGTTACATCACGCAGGAAGCACACGATGAAGCGATGGCCGATGACGTTTATTCCCGTATTGAGGTTCATTCCACGCAGAACGACACGACCGAAGTATATTCCTACTTTGTCGACGAACTGATCGATGAGGTCAAGACCGCGCTGATGCAGCAGAAAGGCTACACCGAAGTACAGGCTACCAACGCGATCTACAGCGGCGGCCTCAAGATCTACTCAACCGAAAGCGCCAATGTACAGAGCGTTATGGAGGAGGAGTTCTCCAATCCGGATAACTTCCCGCCGAACATGCAGGTCGGCCTCGACTGGGCACTGACCGTAAATCACGCGGACGGCTCACAGGAAAACTACAGCCGTGAGATGCTTCAGACCTGGATGCGTCAGAATGTCGATGAGACCTTCGATCTGAACTTCGGATCCTCGGACGAGGCGCAGGCGGCGATCGACACCTACAAGGCAGCCGTCATCGTTGATACCGATACCGTCATTGCAGAGAGAACATCGTTCATCCCGGAACCGCAGGCATGTATGACCGTCATCGACCAGTCCAACGGACAGGTCAAGGGTATCGTCGGCGGACTCGGAACGAAGGAAGGCAGCCTTACTCTGAACCGCGCAACCGACTCCTACCGTCAGCCCGGCTCCACCTTCAAGATCCCGTCCACTTACGGCCCGGCACTTGACCTCGGCAAAGCAACACTTGCCACCAATGTTGTCGATGACCAGACCGCTTACGAGGACGGAACGATCGTCAACAACGCGAATGATAATCACTACGGCTCCATGTCGATCCGCAACGCGATCATCACCTCCAACAACGTCGTTGCGGTAAAGGTGATCACCGATATCACGCCCCGTGTCGCGTATGAATATCTGAAAAAGCTGGGAATCACATCCCTGGTCGACGATACCGAATACGATATCCGTCAGACGCTGGCGCTCGGCGGCATTACGAACGGTGTCAGCAATCTCGAACTGACCGGTGCTTACGCGGCGATCGCCAACGGCGGTACATACATCGAGCCGACCTTCTATACGAAGGTCACTGACAAAGACGGCAACGTCATTCTCGACAACACGCCGTCCACTACGAAAGTATTTAAGGATTCCACCAGCTGGCTTCTGACCAGTGCCATGACCGATGTTGTATCCTCCGGAACCGGAACCGGTTACCGGCTGAACGTAGGACTTCCGGTAGCCGGAAAAACGGGTACCACCGATTCCGTCGTAGACCTGACCTTCGTTGGTTTCACTCCGTACTATACTGCCGGTATCTGGGCAGGCTATGACACAAACTATGAACTCCCGGAGAAAGACCGCCTGTACATTCAGACACTGTGGACCAATGTCATGAACCGGATCAATTCAAACCTGGAGTACAAGGACTTCACCCAGCCGGAATCTGTGGAGGCGTTGACCGTCTGCTCACAGAGCGGCCTTCTCGCGGGCCGTGGCTGTACACCTGTTACCGAGTATTTCGATACCGCGAACGCACCGTCCACGATCTGTACTCAGCATATTCCGGCACCGACGCCCACACCGACGCCCACACCGACAGAAAAGGCCGACTCGAAGGATTCCGATTCAGAAAAATCCGATTCCGAAGATTCTGATTCCGATGAATCCGATTCCGATGAGTCCGAGGAAACTGACGATTCCGAAAGCGACGATTCCGGCGAGTATTCGGATGAGGAATATTCCGAAGAATAAGGCACCGTTCCGGCTCTGAGATAATTCACATTAATGTGATCCAAAACAAATTCACAACAAAGAGGGCTGCCGTAAGCAATTCCAATGCTTACGGCAGCCCTCTTGTCATGCTGTTCTATAACTCTAACGCCCTGACTCTATAGCGCTGTAACTCTTACTTCTTCAGATATTCATCCAGGAAGCTGAACAGCTTCTCCATCTGCTCTCTTGTTCCGACCGTCACGCGCAGATAATTATCGATACGCGGCTGGTTGAAATAACGGACGTAGAAATGTTTTTCGCGGAGCGCCAGGAAAATATCCTTCGCTTTGACACTCTCGTGTGTCACGAAGATGAAGTTCGACTGCGAATCCTTGAAGGAAAAGCCGAGGCGTTTGAACTCCTCTTTTGCCCATTCCCTCGTCTCGATAATCGCCTTTCTGGTCTTCTCGAAATAGTCCCGGTCACGCATCGCGGCAGCGCCCGCTTCGATCGCCGGACGGTTCATTGTATAGGAGTTGAAGGAGTATTTCACATCCTGCAGGTATTTGATCAGCTTCTCGTTTCCGATCGCAAAGCCGATCCGCATGCCGGCCATGGAGCGGGACTTGGAGAAGGTCTGAACGACCAGAAGGTTATCGTACTTCTCCAGAAGCGGCAGCGCACTCTCGCCGCCAAAATCGATATACGCCTCATCGACCATGACAACGACATCTCTGTTTGCCGCAATGATCGCTTCTACTTCGGAAAGCGGAAGGAGCGCACCTGTCGGCGCGTTCGGATTCGGGAAGATCACGCCGCCGTTTTCCTGTTCATAATCCGCCGGGATGATCTCAAAGTCCTCGGAAAGCGGGATCTTCTTGTACGGAATGCGAAAGCAGTCCGCCCACACATCATAGAAGGAATAGGTGATATCGGGAAAGAGGATCGGCTTGTCCGAATTGAAAAAAGTCTGGAAAGCCATCGCGATCACATCATCGGATCCGACACCGACGAAGACCTGGCTCGTCTTGACCCCGTACTCTTCCGCAATCGCCTCTACCAGCTTCCCGGCAGTCGGATCGGAGTACAGGCGCATGTCGTCCGCCTTGAGGTTTTTCAAAGCCTCCGCAACGCCCGGTGCCGGCGGATACGGATTCTCGTTGGTATTCAGCTTGATCATATCCGGCTGATTCGGCTGTTCGCCCGGTGTATACGGTACGACTTTGCGCACATTATCTTCCCACTTGCTCATAAAAATTCCTCCCTTATCGCTCTGATCTTCCGATCAAAGCGGCACGACCACGCAATGCCTGCATGATATTTCGCGCGCTGCGTTTCGTGCCTTGTATTTCGTATTTCGAATTTCGTATTTTGATCTTCGTATTATTTTCTGCCGGTTTAGTACTTCGTTTTCCGGCGATCAGTGATTCTTCCAGGTATCCGGATAGAACAGGATCAGGATCGGGAAAATCTCCAGTCGTCCGATCAGCATGTCCATAATCAGAACGATCTTGGAGAAGGGACTGAAGAACGAGAAATTCGCCGAAGGTCCTACGTCGCCCAGTCCCGGTCCGATATTGTTCAGCGTCGCCGCAACCGCGGTGAAGTTTGTCTCGAAGGAGTGATTTTCGAAGCTGATCAGCAGGATCGACACACCGAAGATCAGGAAGTACACAACGAGAAAAACGTAGATCGAACGCAGCATGTTGTCATGTACGATGTTGCCGTCCATGCGGATCTTCTTGATCGAGCGCGGATGGATCAGGCTGTGCAGCTCCGCGCGCATCGCCTTAAAGATCGTAACAAACCGAACGACCTTCATACCACCGCCCGTACTGCCCGCGCAGGCGCCGATACACATCAGCATGACCAGGATATATTTTGAAAGAGACGGCCACGTATTAAAGTCCGTTGTACTGAAACCGGTCGTCGTAATGATACTTCCGACCTGGAAAGCAGCGTCACGGAGCGCGTCTCCCACATGCGCATACGAGCTGCAGATATTGATCGTGATGACCGTGATCGCACTGCCGATAATGATCAGGTATACGCGCACCTCTTCCATTTTCAGAGCCTCAAGCGGCTTTCTGCTGCGGATCAGGAAATAGAAGCCGAAGTTAACGCCGAACATAATGATAAAGGCCGTAATGATCCACTGCTGCAGAGGCGTATAGGATGCGCAGCTGTCGTTCAGGATTCCGAAGCCTCCGGTTCCCGCCGATCCGAACGAAATACAGATCGTATCGAACCAGTTCATACCGGTGATCAGAAGGATCACGGCCTCGGCAACAGTCATGAACAGATAGATCCTGTACAGAATGCGCGCGGTGTTTTTTACCCTCGGAACGAATTTGGAAACATCCGGTCCCGGGCTCTCCGCCTTCATCAGATTCATATGTGAACCGCCGGAAGCCGGGATCATCATCAGCACAAAAACGAGGACGCCCATACCGCCGGTCCAGTGAGAAAAGCTCCGCCAGAACAGAGATGTGTGCGACAGTGCCTCCACATTTGAAAGGATCGACGATCCTGTCGTCGTGAAGCCGGGACGATCTCAAAGAGTGAGTCAATGTAGAACGGGATCTCGCCCGTGACCACGAACGGAATCGCGCCGACGATCGACAGGAGCACCCAGGAAAGCCCCACACTGACGAAGCCCTCCTTCTGGTAGATTTCCATATTCACAGGTTTTTTTGCGCCGAGCTGTCCGACGAGAAGGCTTGCAAGGGCCACACAGAGATAGACCCAGCCCTCTCTCTCACGGAAGATCAGCGCGATCAGGCAGGACAGGAGCATCAGTGCTCCCTCCAGCCGGAGTACATGCGCGAGAATATAGCGCACCATACGATAATTCATGTCATTTATCCCCTCAGTCGCAAAAGTGTATTCCGGATTGCAAGGCTTTCGCCCCGCCGCTTACTTCTCGAGAATATCCTGAATGCCGCTGTATCCGCTGTTTGTCGTTACAACGATGACGGTATCCAGTTCCCGGAAGGAATCATTTCCGCCGGGGATGATCAGCTTGCCTTCCCGGAGAATACCGGCGATCAGCGTTCCCTTTTTGATCGGCATATCGATCAGCTTGATACCGGTCATCTTCGAGCCGGCATGGATCGAAAACTCAAGTGCCTCGACTCTTCCGCCCATGATGCGGTACAGTGTCTCTACGTCACTGTCCATGCTGTTTGCGGCCGCGCGGACATACTGCAGGATTCTCTGTACGGTCAGAGTCTTCGGATTCACGACGGAATCAAGTTCAAGGCTTTCAATGACATCATTAAATTCCACATGATCCAGCTTGGTGATTACTTTTTTACGGATCCGTGTCTGCGCGTACAGGGACAGGATCGCGTTGATCTCATCGATTCCCGTGCAGGAAATCAGTGAATCCATATTTTCCAGATGTTCTTCCTTCAGCATCTCCTGATCGGATGCGTCTCCGCAGTCGACCGTTGCATCCGGGAACATCTCATTGAGTTCTTCGCAGCGCTTTCTGTTTTTCTCAATGATCTTTACATCAATGCCCTGGCGGAGCAGAATGCTCGTCAGGTAATAGGAGATCCCGCCTCCGCCGATGATAACGGCATTCTTGACGCGGTTCGTTTTTACGCCGATCGACTGGAAAAACTTCTCGGCTTCGCCCGGCATGACGATGATCGTGATGATATCTCCGCTCTGTATGACGGTATCGCCGTTCGGGATCACGACCTCCCCATTGTGCTCAACAACACAGACCAGAACGTTCTGCGGATACATCTGGGAAGTCTCCTTGAGCGATTTGCCGCAGAGGAAAGCATGCTCCGGCACTTTGAAGCGCAGAAGGTCGATGCGCTCTTTGGCAAAGCTGTCGATCTCGATCGCGTTCGGGAAGCGAAGGAGCCGGGAGATCTCGGTCGCAGCCTCC